>CALGNA010000153.1 GCA_937958795.1 uncultured Bdellovibrionales bacterium
TTCCCACACTCACAACCCTTACTGCAACTGCGACACCAAAAGCTAAAGGATTTGCCGATGTTTCTACTGGGTTTTGTACTAAGTAGGTAGATAAAAGTGCTGCAAATATTAATTTAGATAATTTATAATTCATAGTTAAAAAGCTAACATTGAATGTCTTTAAGTATTCTCTTTCTGTAAAATCTTCAAATCTGTATAACTTAAGTGCAGCAAAAGGGTTCTATCTCTAAAAAGTTGCTACTAGTTTAAGTGGTTACACAAAATTTAAGACACTACCGCAAAATACTGCATATCTTTGTTACCATAGGCCTGCATTTTTAACCCTTTATAACCCTGTTCATGCCTTCGGAGACACTTGTGGTAACTCATTGGATAAATGTATGTTCTTTTGAAAAGATTTCAGAAGCTGTAAATGATTCTCACAGTGAGGCAAAATGATCTAATTCAACATATAAAATATTACTATAAGTATCTAAAATTACTTATTTTAATACAACTTACACTTTTTACTAGGTTGACCTAGTAAAAATACTAGGTTAGGCTAGTAAAATGAAATATGAACTTAAATTTATCAAGGATTTGCGTGAGTCCTTGGAGAAGTACCCTGATTTCATTAATGTTATTTTAGGTCCAAGACAGGTTGGTAAAACAACGGGAGCACTGTGTTTGCAACAAGAGTATTTAGGATCAGACTCGCACTATGAGTCGGCAGAAGGGTCAACCTCCTTATCTAATTCCTGGGTCAGAGAACAGTGGTTGTTGTTTAAATCCAAATATAAATCAGGGGTACTCATTTTAGATGAAATTCAAAATGTAGAAAACTGGTCTCAAGAAGTTAAGGCTTTGTGGGACATGCAAAAGAGAGAGGGCACTAGCGATAAGATTAAGCTTATTCTGTTGGGTTCAAGTTCACTGAAGATTCAAAAAGGCTTACAAGAAAGCTTGGCTGGTCGATTTAGGCTGTTTCAAGTCCCTCATTGGAGTTTTAAGGATACGCAGAAAATAACTCAAGATTTAGATTTAGAGCAGTACCTCATTTATGGTGGGTATCCAGGTAGTTATCAGTTTATACATAACAAAAAAGATTTTAAAAACTATATTTTAAACTCCATTATTGATCCCGTTATAGGTAAAGATATTCTAAGTCTTAATAGAGTAAAGTCTCCAGCATTGTTTAGACAGTCATTTGACCTTTTTTGTAGTTACGCTTCTAAAGAAATCAGTCTAACTAAATTGTTAGGACAGCTTCAGAACAAAGGAAATACAGATCTTGTTAAGTATTACTTAGAGCTTTTTGAAGGGTCTTACATGATTAAATCACTACAAAAATATTCTGAAAATAAACTTAAATTAAGACAGAGTTCGCCTAAAATCATTACACTAGCACCTGTTTTATTTAGTCTTACAAACTCTCTAAATATAAATTCTGAAATTTTAGGTAGGTCTTTTGAGTCGGTTGTAGGATCTGAGTTATTAAAGGTGAGTGATAATCTTAGTTATTGGAGAGATAAAAACCTTGAGGTCGATTTTGTGGCTGAAGTAGATGGTAAGGTATTTGCAATAGAAGTTAAATCAAAAATGAAAACGAATACAGCTCAAGGTTTGGTGGCTTTTACCAAAAAATACCCTAAATCTGAAGGTCTTATAGTAGATCAAAGCAATTGGGAGTCTGTCTTGGGTCAGTTGAGCGACTTAAGTTAGTATGCAGTATTTATTTAGTTATCTTGATATGAGTTGTATAAAGTATAAGCATTTAATCAAAATAAATGAGACTAAGGGTCTAAAGCAATTTATTAAAGTATATTTTTAAGTACCTACAGTTACTGTCTTTTTAACAAACTACTTTATGTGGTGTCTTAGTATTATGGAACAACCTGCTCCATTTCAACATATTCAAATTCAATACCTCTAGTAGCATAGAGTTTTTCTTCGCTACAGACTACAAAGCCCATTTTTTGATAAAACTGCAAAGCTGTTCGAGTAGATTCAACATAGTATTTTTTAAGGTTAAGACTTTCAAAATACCCAAAGGCATCGAGTACGAGTTTTTTGCCAAGGCCATTTTTAGTCACATCTGGGTCCAGGTACAGGCCAAAAATTTCACCAACAGAAGAGTCGTTTCTGTTGAGGCCAGAGTGACAAAAGCCAACAATTTTATAATCGTTTGAAACTAATACTTTATAGTGATCGTTTTTTATGGATTTATCTAAATGTATAGGGTCATAAATAACAGCAGACCAGCCTTTGATTTGATCAGGTCTATAGTCTTTAGAGCATAGGTTACGAATTGATTTTTTATGGACCTCTTCGATTTGTAGCAGATCCGATAAAGTGCCAAACCTAATTTTATAAGTAGGTAAGTTAGTTTTATTTAACGTATTTAAGTTCATAGAGTTCATATTATAAACTGTTCATAATGAAGGCAATCGACACTGCTTCATGACTGCTTTATTTCTTAGTCGTTTAAAACAAGGTGCACAAACTTTAGATATCTAAATTCAGGACACACATGAGGCCAAGGGTGATCAGGTGCTTGGCCTGCAATTTTTAAAATTCGAGCTGTTTTGCGTTTACGAGATAATGTTAAGTTTATGATCTCTTGAAAGTCTTCAAAGTTTATGTGGCTTGAACAAGAGCTTAAAAATAAATGGCCGCCAGGTGATAAGATATCGATGGCATTGCTAAAAGCTTCAATGTATTTTTGAGTCCCGTTGTGGCGGTTCTTCTCGGAGGAGGCCATGCTTGGTGGATCAACTATGATGACATCATAATAGGTTGAAGACTCTTTTTCCTGATCAATAAAGCTCCAGACATCTTTTGCGAGTCCCCGGTGTTTTTCTTTTTGGCTGCTATAATTGAGATCCCAATTGTGTATAGCGTTTTTAATAGCTGGTTTTGATAAGTCGACACTAGTAACAGAGGCTGGATTAGCCAGGCCTGCAAATAATGAAAAGCCACCCGTATAACTAAAGAGATTTAAGACCCTTTTGTTATGGCAAAAAGCAGTTAAGTACTTTCTGTTGTCTCTTTGATCTAAAAAGAAACCCGTTTTTTGCCCTTGAACAAGGTCGACTTCAAACTGAAGTTTGTTTTCTAAAACTATCAGTTTTTTTTCTGTAACAACTTGGTCTGTTTTAAGGTCTATAAGTTTTTTAGGTTCATTTTCTTTTTTTGAAGCTCTTGGTTTTAAATAGATTTCAAATTTTTCAAAAGCATCTAGTAAAACGGATCTATACTCCATCCAAAACTCTTCAGCTCCTCTTCCATCAAACTGAACGATCATGTTTTGATCGTATCGATCCACGGTTAGTCCGGGGAGACCATCACCTTCGCCATTGATAACGCGGTAGCAGTTTGTGACCTCATGATCTAAAAATGAGGCTCTTAGGTCTAGTGACTTACGGGCTTTGGTTTCAATAAAGCTCTTTAAAAGCCCTGATTTTAGCTTTGGATATTGGGTACTTAGGACTCTAAAGCCAATTGGGCTATGTGGGTCATAATAGCCAGCAGCCAAGGGGACATTTTTAGAATCTATAAGGTGAGCAAGTTGTGCTTTTTGGCTCTGTGATTTCATAGTGGGCTTTGAGTTGCTTGAATATAAGTTTTTTGAGTCAGACTGCTTATCTTCAAGAACTTCAAAAGCATTTGCATAGACCCAGGGGTTGCCTTGTAGGATGGTTTTTCTGAGTTTTCGAGTCAGTTTTAGTTTTATCATGGAGGAAGAGTCCTTAAGGTAAGTATCGATGAGGGTGTTTTAGAGTTATATGTTGCTATTTGTAGAGTTATTTTAAAAATTTGTCTACAGGTTCGAATCTATATATTTTTTGTTTAAAATTAAGAGAATTGTTAAGTTTACAAAACTAAGCTAAGGCTTGTTTATTGCTATATATTAGAATTTTAATCTTTAGATTAAGGAAGTTACAGAGTGTTGAATTTGAAATTAGTTCGTTGTGTGAAGTTAAGTTGCAGAGGTTTTATGAAAAAGTTTATTTTAGCAATGTGTTTATGTCTTGGCCTTCTTGAGGGCGAGACTGCTTTTGGGCAAAGTGCTAATATTACAGAAAGCGGTCTTTATAATCTGGGTTTTGAGTTGTACGACACAAGTTCCCATGCTTATCGAGATAGAGGGATCTTGCAATTAGGTCAGAGGTACAATTTTTTACTCGAAGGTTTAAGTCTTCCAGAAGAAGTAGTTCATAATTTTCAAATCACCAATACTTTCGATCGACTTTCAGGAGCAATGAAAGTTTTAAATCAGTCACTTATTGGGGATCTTTCTTACCAGGGCCCACTCACTGCTATCGGAGATCCTGCTCAATTTGATTATTACAATAACATTATTCAAAATGAGATTTTTAAGGCTCAAGCGCATGAGGTTCCAGAGTGGTATGGTTATTGCCATTTGGCTGCAACAGCCACAGCAAACCCTTCTTTGAATCAGTGGTTGTCAGAGATTGCTGGATACAAAGGTTTGCTATGTGGAGATAGCTACACGAGCTTAGAAGAAATACAGGAGTTTATAACTCTTTTTTATTATAATGAAAAAAACTTTAGTAGAGCGGAATTAGGTCGATCAGCTGGTACAAAAGTTAGGCATGATACAAGTTATTTTGCTAGTTATTCAGGTGTGGATGATTTGCCACCGGTAGCATTGCATAAATATTTAAAAGGCTTGTCAAAAGACAACCCCATTATCATTGAAGCGGATCAAGGGCCGTCCATTTGGAATTATCCTGTTCAGGAATATGAGTATCAGGTTCAAGAGTTTACACTTAAAGGGATCATTAAGCACCTTGAAGGAGCTGAAGATGAATTTTTGAACCTTGAAAATGAGGATGAATGTTTTTCCGAGGCTGTTGTAAAGTTGCCTTTTGAAAACTTAGTTACAAGTGACAAAGGAATGATCAAGTACCCTGGTTTTGAAGTAGACCCTTATAAATTTCAGCTTCTAAGTATTAAGGATTTACAAAATCAATTTAAGTCTTACTTGCTAAGGGAACAGGTTGTGATTCCTGAAGAATCAAAAGAGTTTGATTGGAAGGGTTTTTCACAAAGTTTAGATGTAAATTTTAAGATAGATAAGGCAGACCCTAAAAATACTCTTCTAGCTGACAGAATAAAGAAAAAAATGAACAGCTGTGGTCTAAGAAAAGTTGAAACCTTTAGTCTTGCAGATGCTTTTCTAGAGTTTTATGAAAAGTTAACCTTAGGAATACAGACAGTTCCCTTTGGTGAATTTAGAACATCGGATGCATTTAATGAATTCAATCAAAAGGCTTATTTAGCAGAAGACTATTTAACTTTAACCAGCCTTGGAGTTGCGGAAGGTTTTGGGAATTTTTACCATGAGCTTGGAAAAGAAATTGAGTCTCGCGTAGTTGAGAGCTTTAAAGAATCAGAAGAGTTTAGGAGCTTTTTAGCTGAGTTGCCTAAGGCAGACAAGGTACTTGCTGAGGATCCATCAATTCCTGATGGTCGTCCAAGCCTCTCAAGTGAGTTTTTAGAGTTGTATCAAAACTTACAAGAGAGCATGAAGAGTGAAACTTTTGCTAGATTTGGACAGGTCAGGTTTGAGCCATTTTATAAAAGACTCAACACTTCAAGTCTTTCGCCCAGTGGAGTCTATCTTAAGTTTTTTGATTTTTATGAGAGCTTAACTGATGCAGTAAACTCTTCAAATGTTAAACATTTAAACAACTATCATGAATCAGAAAATTATAAAAAATATTATAATAAGTTACTTATTGCAGATCAGTTTATGTCGACTCGTAAGGTTAGTGTTTCAGATGAATTTTTAGAATTTTATGAAAAGTTACTTTGGGCTGAAGAGAGTCTTAAACAAGCAATCAAAGAAGATAAAATAGTCTCTTTGTACCCTGGTATGAAATACAAGGTTTACAACATTCGACTTCAAGCAGTATGGCCGAGCGAAGCCTATGGGGTTGTGAATACGGATCGGTATGTAGATTATGATTATCGGTTTGTAGAAGTCCCAGGTGACTCAGTTGGCTACTGGTGGACCCATTACCTAAATAGACCAGATATGGTCTATAAAACAAACAAAGATGTGAGGGTGGATAATCATACGAATGTTTTTGTAAATGACTTAAAGTTACTAGTAGATACTGTTAAGGATGGGACTTTGGACTCACTAGGTTCTGAGCCTGTTTGCAAGTTTATCAAATAGGCTAGATTTTGTGACTGTTTAGATTTAAGTGTTTACAAAAACTACCAACATTTTTTAAGTAATTTTGTTTTCACTTTAAGTTGTATGTCAGGCCAAGTGAGACTTTTGCCATCCGGTCCTGTGTGATGAGATTTACATATTTTTGTTAGTCGATCTAATCCTTCTCCCCACCCCATTTGGTCTAAGTTAGCTCCGGCTTCAAGGATGAGAATGTTTTTGTTTTCAATTCTTAAGTTAAAGGCCAATAAGAAATTGGTTTTGCCATAATCAAACTCTACAAATGCGACCTTTTTAACAGGATCCCAGCTTTGGACTTTGCCGGTTATTTTTGCTGTTTTTCCATAAGCTAAAAAAAGAGCTTTTATAATATTGGCTTCTCTAACTTTAAGGCCTGACTTAATAGAGAGGGGATCAATTTCAAATGAAACAGTTCGAATCCATTTGTTTAAATCTGTTGCAGCAGTTTGGTTCCATTTAACACTTTTAAAGGATCCGCTAACGGGGGTCTGATTTGTAAATTTATAACCAGTCCAGGTTACTTTAGCACTTTTTTGAGATGCTTTGTATTTGCATGTTTTAGCTTCGGCTTTATGTGTGGTCACTAAAGTCATTGATAATAGATAGGCAAATATTATAAAGAGAGGCTTTGTTTTACTTAAAACTTTAGGTTGTAGATTTTTCATAATTTGGGCTCTCCGGTGTTGTGTAGTTCCTGGGTCGATATGTTTTAGATTTTGTCCCTAAAAAGCTTATTTTATCTAGTATTTAAGTTATGCTGCAGTGCTTTTTTGAAGTTCGCTTAAAATCTTGCCTTTTGTCTGTTTGTATATAAACTGTCCCCATAACAGCGCTATTATCTTGGAGGATTTATGAAAGCTTTAGTGAAAGTTATGGTACTTTTTGTTGCCCTTGGTTTTGGAATGAGCTCTTTTGCAAACACTGCTCCTGAAATTTTTACACAGCCTGAAATAGGTAAGTTAAGAGTTCAGTTAACAGGTGAATACAGAATGCTAGAAATCAAAGATGGTGCAGCTGTAGGCCTAACTGATTATACAGACATTAAGCCAACTTTGTGGTTTGATTATGGTTTAACTCACAATGTTGCATTTAGATTGGGAACTTCTTTTTCTATATATGAAGAGATGGTAGGAAATGTTGCTAATCCGACCGGATTTACTGATGAAGCTTTTAACAATATTGATCTAGATATCATTGGTCATAACAGTCTTGGAGCAATGGATCTGTTTTGGGGTATTGAAGCTTCAATCACACCT
>CALGNA010000154.1 GCA_937958795.1 uncultured Bdellovibrionales bacterium
AGGCTGCAGGTTGGTTTAACTCAGGCAGAGTTAGCCAAGAAGGTTAAAACTACTGCATCTGCAATAAGTAGATATGAGAATGCTGAATATGAAAAGTATGAGCTACAAACAATAAGAAAGATTGTAAACGCATGCGGAGGCACTTTAGAAATCATAATAAGTGGACCGGCGGATGAAAAAAAGGCTGGTTAAAATTTTTATTTCGGACAGTCATGATAACAATCGGACATGTAGCGTTCTATAAAGTATTAGGTACTTAGGCACGGAACTTTCATTAATATTCTTTAAAGTCACTGGGGTGACTGAAGGATTTTTAATTAATGAAAATAAATATATTTAATCCAAGGCATTAATTAAGTCAGCACCAGTGAATGCAGGATGATTAAATAAATCTTCAACTGCAGGTCCCCAGTCCCGAGGAGAGTTACCAGATTTCATTAATGCTTTTGAATAATCAGTAAGAGGTATAGTGTTAGTTGGTCTAACTATAGAGTGGTCAGCTTTTGCAGCAATTGAAATAAGGTCAAAAGAAGATCCTGAAAAATCTTTAACAGTACACTTTGTAGAAGCTAGGTCTTCAATTAGCTCAGTATTGGATTCAAATAAATCTTGTTCATGCATTGCTGCAGCGATAGAAAATGATAGCGAGGTATCTGAAGACCAAGAGTTAGTGTTTCCCTTTTTATCAAGAGTCTCACAGTTAGCGTTCGCAAATTCAATTCCATTTAAGTAAACTTCAGGCTTTTGAAGTTTTGAATTGAAACTTGAGTCTAGTATAAAAGAATCAATATCAAAGGCATATTTCCCGAATAGGTCTGAAGCGCCTTGAACTTGAATTATTTGAGAAAGCTCAGAGTTACTTAAAGCGGCACTAGGTGTTCCGGGGCCAACGCCTCCACCAACTTGACCAAAAGCACTTATTCCAAAAGCTAGTAGTGATAAAATTAAAATAGCCTTCATTTTAAAAAATCCTCTTCTTTGATTACGCCACTAGCAAAAGAAAACGAAATAAAGGATTCTTTTTCAGTGGTAGATTTTGTTTCTTCCAATATACATTCTTTTGAAAACTCACTTAAGAGTGAATTTATCTTAATAACAAGTTCTCTAGATTTTTGTCGGTTCTCTTTTGTGTCAGGCAGAGAGTAAGTGGCTCCTGTGCTATGAACATAACTAGCAGAGTCTTTATGAAATTGTTTGATTCCAATTTCTGACATTTTCATAGACCATTTAGGTACATAGCCTGTACCAGTAGACTGAGAACTATCTTGAATCCAGTTAGATTGAGATATCAGTTCAATAGCTCCTAGGTCAGTTACTTTGACCTTGTTTGTCTCTAATAGATCATTAAAGGCTCTATTGATAATTTCAACAAAAAATGAGCGCCGTTCTTTTAATTCCTTAAGGCTTTTCATGGTTTTAATACACCCACATAAGATCTTATTTTGAAAGTAGGCATAAAATACACTTTTAGGCTCAGTTAGGGTGCGTGTTTGAGTTCTATCTTTAGTGTAAGTATTAGTAGGAGTTTTTATGTTTAAATTATCCATATAACCTTCTATTAAAATTGCGGAGAGATATTAATATTATGACTTTCTAATTTTGATAAAACCATGTGGTAAGATGAGTTGTTTTCTTCTTTTAAACAGTCTAGCGAATGATCCCAAAAGTTTAAAAATTCTTGATTCATGTGATTAGGGAAAAATCCATAAATCTTATGCATAATCTCTTTGTAATTATGCTTCATGGAAGGTTTTTTAGTCTTCTTAAGTTTAAAGTTTTTTAAATTTTCTTTTTTTAGTTTCACAATAACTGAACTACTGGGGTATTTATGATTAGCTTCGTTATATTCTTTTAAAAGCAACATGTACTGAACTTCTTGTGTTTTAAAATTCAAGGCTTTTAAAATATTAAGAAAAGTATCTGAAGAAAGATTTAAGCTTTGAATATACTCGGAATTCTTATCTTTTTTTAAGAAGTTAGATAAATTTGATGGAGAATATGAAATAGATTTGCACAAAGACCTAATAGAGAAAGAATGCAGTTTCATACTCTCTTCAATAGCCTTCCTATGGCAATTATATTTAAAAATGTTGATAAAAAGCCCCCCGACTGTCCCTATGTACTATAACGGTTAGGCCTATAAAACAAGGTATGTTTGCTTTTTTAAAAATTATGAAAAAAAATATGTTTGAAGCCTTGAAACTTCATAAAAAAAAGGAAGTTCAAAGCGGCGTTTAAAAGATAAGGGGTTTAGAGAAAACGAGAACTTAAAAATTATATACCGCTAAGAACATCCCGGACAGTTTGATATTAGCATCAATAATATTAGAGATTCAAATTTTTTCTAAATCTTCTTTTTGTATTTATGTAGCTCGAAAGTGTGTTTCGCTTTTGTTTTGAAAAAAAGCCTATTTTGCTCTTTTTCCTAGCTATTTAAATTATTTAGGGGAGAGGGTCTGTAATTTGATAAAATTAGTAATATTGGGGTTTTGTGGATTAGCTCTACTTGTATCTTGTAGTCCAGATTTTTCTGAAAAGTCAGTTGAAACTAATCAGCAGACTCTTGAGGAACTGCGAGATTCTTTAAGAAGTAATCAAGAAAGTCATAATTTTTTTAGTACTCAGGAAGATCTAAATACCCAAACCGACTTAGACACTCAAGGCCCTGAGGAAGCTGAAGGGATAAAGCTAGAAGAGTTCTTAAATAAGCTTTCATATACAAGTGATCATTATGAGCTTTTAGAAACAAACCTTAAAATAGATAACTCAAAAGAAGACATAGGTACGATAAAAACGAAGGTCTTTAGCTGCTTTGATTCAAAAATATTTCTAAATGGAAGTAAAAGGTTTTCCATATATGCTCAGAAGATTATCGTCGATAACTGCTCTATTATATATGAGCCTAAAAGACCTTATAGCTCAAACGCTCTTTGGGGGTCAGAATCAGTCCCTAACGCACCAGATGTATATATTTATACAAAAGAGATACAGTACAGATATCCTCAAAGCTCTGCTGGCTTTAAGGTTTCACTTAATGGGTTAAATGCACCCAATCCCCCTTTAAATACTCTTAATTCTAAAATTAATGAAATTAACACTGGGATTTTATACAGAAGAGAATACCTCCCAAAGGCCTTAAGTACTTTTGAAAAAAGCTCTTATTATTGGCCAGGAAGCGGGGGGAACTTTAACGTATTTAGTCTTAAAGCTGGCAGCAGTGTTAATTTTGATTATGAATCTTTAGGCGGGAAGCTTTCAACTGCATTTTATACACCAGTATTAAAACAAGGCTCGATTAATTATGAAACCTGTGTTGAACCCCCAGAACTAGGAAAACTCACAGAGTATTCAAGGGATATGTTTGTCAGTGGTGATATGAGGGAAAGGTTTTTAATTAACTCAAAAGCTTATGCAAAGTATTGTCTTGGAAAATATGAGTATAAAAAAATCAATCTTGAACAGTTTATTCTGCTTAATGAAACCTCGGGGTTAAACGATTCAGATTCCATTGCTGAATTCTTTAACTACTTTAAAGCTAACTATAAAAACCATGAAAACAAAGATGGAGAGTTTTGTTTAAAAATCTCTTTTAAAGACCCTGAATGTTTAAATATTTAATAAAGGAATATTTTGTATGAAAATTTTAGTGACTTTGTTTTTAATTCTTGCAGGCTGTGTTGATTCTGAGAACCAAACAGGCAAAGAAGAAAGTAGCTTCACAGTAAGTAAAGAAAGTCAGAGCCTGGCTGAATACTTTGATCATTTAAGATATGATGAAGAAAGCCTAATAGTGATTGATAAGACCTTAAAGTTTGAAAACCCAATATCAGAAGGCTCAATAAGAGACTTTAAATGCATAAACTCGGTAATATTATTTACTAACAAAACTTTTAAAGAAATCACCCTTAATTTTGAAAAACTTGTAATAGATAACTGCGAGTTTAGATTTGACCCAGGTAAAGAAATAAAAACCTGGGGAATTCAAAATGCAGTTAATTCTATTTCTCTCACCATAAATGCCAAAAGAGTTCAAAAACTTCACCCCGAATCAGATCCAGTTTTAAAAATTAACTTAAAAGGCCAAGATGCCTATCATATTGATGGGGGTATTTGCCAGAAAAATGCTGATGACATCATAAATCCATTAGAACTAAAGCGATCAAGTGAAGTAACAGATCACCTGGTAAACTTTTTATATGATGGCTATGTATGGCCCGGTAAAGGTGGGGACTTCAGGTTAAATTACCTTCAGCTACAAGATGATATTGAAGTTAAAGTTGATTTATCCCCAGGAGCCTTGAGCACAGTCTATAACAATTACTATTGGTCTTACCCAAGAGACGGTTGCATGATTTCTCCAACTATTAATCAAGTCAGTGATAACCCTCTAAGTGAAGAGGTCTTAGACTATTTTGATGATATTAATAAAGGTGTTGGTGAATCAAAGTACTGTGTTCAAAGCCTTAAGTGTGAACTAGCTAGAGTTTCTTTTAAAGACAATCCTTATGTAGCAGTTACTGAGATAGATGAGTTCTTTAGATATGTGGAAGAAACTCATTACCAATATAGAATCCCTGGATCTGCTTGTTTATCGAAAACAATTGATACTAAAAGCGCATGTAATGAAGAGGCCTTAGGTGGAAAGTATGAATCATTAATCCCCAGAAGTCTTGATTTTCAGATTAATTATGAAGGGGGAGTTAAATGATGGTAACAAGTTCAAAAGTAGTATCGTTTTTAACAGTCATTCTTTCATTGGTAATACTTTCTAGCTGCCAATCATTAAAACAATATGGGCCTAAAAAAACAGCTCTCATTAGTATGAGCGCTGGGGTGTTAATTGGCGGTGCACTTGGTGCAACAGTTCTAAAGCCTGAAACAGGAAATTCGCTTGATCACGGGGCTTATTGGGCTGGTATTTCAGGAGTTGGTGCAGGCGTTGGAGCATTACTACTTACTCCATCAAAAGACTTAGCTACATCACAAGACTATTTTAAGAAATTTCAATCTCAAGAAGATAAAGAAAAACTTAAAAAAAATGCAGCAAAATTAATGTTTGCTTCTGATGACTTTAAAAAGCTTCCAAAACAAATAAGAGAAAAATTAAAGAATAGAAAATGGGAATTTAGCCAGGTAGATCGCTGGAGCATCATAAATGAGGACACAATCGAGCACTCAGATCTAATCGTGGAATTAAAAAAATAACTAACTACTTTAAGAAAAGGAGTAAAACACTATGAACAGTCATAGAAAACTAATTATTAAATCAACTGAGACTGACAAAATTATAAAAACATTAACCTTAGTCTTGGGACTAGCAATTCTTATTGTTGCAACGCCTGAGGAGGTCTTTGCATCAGGACAGCTTGAATCAAAGATCTCATCTATTCAAAGGGGTTTAACAAGACTGATTGCTGTGGGAAGCGGAGTGGGTCTTGCTGCTGGAGCTTTGATGATGATTATGGGCATGGGTGGTCGTGGGGTATCTATTATAAGATCTAGTGCCATTGGGATTGTCATAGCTAGCTTAATACCATCAATTGTTAGTTTTTTAAGTACAGCTGGCGGTTAATCGCTTAATGAATAAACTCTATGAGCCTTCTAGAATACTAAATAAAAAAAATACTGTGTTAGGTTTAAACCCAGAGGACCTAATCTACTCAGCTATTTTATTTGTTATTTGTTCAACTGTTTTAAAGTTAAAAGGATATCTTAGCATTGGTATTCTAGTAAGCTGGCTGGTCTTTACCATCGTTCTTAGGTTAAAAGCTAGAGACAAGTTTTTAACAGATTTTCTGATCTATCACTTTACATCAAAAAGAGTCCTTAAAAGAAAGTCATACACTAAAACAGATATTAAAAAGAATAACTTAAGGGGGGCAATGTGATTCACCCATTAGTTAGTATTTTAGATACCATTGAAAGTCTTGGTGAAGACAATACCACTGAGTACTACCATTTCTTATCTAATCAAAAGATCGTATATGGGTTTAAAATACCTGTTTTTGATACTGAAAAAACTAGTTTTAATGAAATTGAACAAACCCTTTTAAGCTTTCTTAATAACCTGGACTCTAAGGTAACAGTAAGATTTCACTATCAAGAGATCGAAGAGCTTCAAGAGCTAAAAGCTGGTCTTTCAAGATCTAAAGTTTTTAACGAAGACCTTTATTATAACAAAAATGAGTTAGTAATATTTATCGAGAAAAACCTAAACGTTCATAACTTCTTTAATTTTAACTTAAAAAGAAAAAAGTCTGAAAATTCAGATGATTCATCTATTCTAAAGATCATTGATAACTTTAATAAGTCTTTTGACTTGTCTGGATTTAAGAAAGGGGATTGTTTCAAGTCCTTATCAAACCTTGAAATTGAAGAACATTTCTTAGGCCTTAATATCCTAGGAAATAAACATAGCTTTGGCGTTGTAACAGAGGATTCAAAGTATGTAGGTGTTTTAAAGATGACAGACCTTGTACCAAGGCCGATGCGTTTTGACTCATTATTAAATGCTAAGTTTTCTATTAAGCCTCCATTTTTAATCAGCACGGTGTTTAGAAAAAAACCAAGAGAGTTTTCTGAAAGTTTTTTAAGAAGAAAAAGTAGTACAGAAGGCATGGGAAACTCTCATCAAAGCGCTACCAAGTATCATGATACTCAAGAAAAGATGTCTCAAATATCTCTTAAAGGAGAATCAATATTCTCACTTGAAACCCATGTAGTTGTCACAAGAGATAGCGAAAAAGAGCTTAACCACGATATTAGAGAGGCAAAACATAGCCTTAGTAATGTAGGGGTTTTTAGCCACGAAACCTTCGGGGCTATG
>CALGNA010000155.1 GCA_937958795.1 uncultured Bdellovibrionales bacterium
CTTGAATTTTTCTTTTTTCAGCAGCATCGTATTTCTGGTCAGAAAATTCCATATTTTTAAGTCCAAAAATTGTAAGTAATTGCGAATATACACCGTGTCTATCAAGAAGCTTTAATTTAGCTCCAGAGACTTCACTCGCTTTATTATTAAAGTTCAAACCTGCTTGACTGCCCATTTCAAACGAATCTCCTTCATGATGATATGTTTCAAGTCCATTCAACATAGCTCCGAATTCACCGCAGTTTTGATAAAAAAACAAAAATACTGTCGTGGTCACCAAAAGAGTTATTGAAACATAAAATCGTTTTAATTTAAATATATTTTTCACTCTACGATTCCTTATCTACTAATTTACTTTTTCTAATACTTGGGACTACTACTCCATCTTTTATCATAACTAAAGAGTGATTGTTTTCTGATGGACTTTCTGCAAGACCAATTATTTTTGCAACTGTTGATATTGAGTTCCCAGGATTGATATGCTTGTTGTTCAACTCTGCATTTTTGGCACCAACTCCAGTTGACCCATAATAAGTAGCTGAAGTATTTAAAAAATTAGTTTTGTACATATCACCAATTGCTATTGGACCCTTAATCTTTCCAGAATATAAGGTTGTACTTTGTGCTGACCCTCCATGATCAGCCCCTGAACCATCTTGACGAGGTCTTCTATTAAATTCTCCACCAACCTGAACCACCGTATCATTAAATAAGTTAGAGTCCCCATCTATAGGGGTCTTTTTTAAACTGCTAATCAACTCATTTAGACACGCATGTTGTGCAAAAAAATCTTGAGCTTGGAAAGCCAATGTATTCATAATTCCATTAAAATGACTGTCAGTAGTGATACCAATGTTTTGAGCTTTTAAGTTATTCCTCATTAAATTCTTTGCAGACAAGCTTAAATTTGTATTCAACATAACGATGTGAGAATAATTGCGCGTTATTGCAAATTCTGTCATTGCAAATCTTGCTGCTACGTTTTCTCTTTGCTTAGAAAATGTTAGCAAGCTTAAATCTGGGTTTCGTGTAAGCAGGCTCATGTCGAGACCAAACCTATATTTTACATCTCTCTTGGACGCATCAGCTAATCCAATTGGCTTGTCACTGATTCCTACAATTTTTCTTCTCTCACTAAATGATTTATCAATTAAATTTAAATACTTATTATATAAAACATCCCATACACTGCTGAGATCTTCAAAACCATCTTTGATGAGTTTAGCAGCAGAAGCCCTAGACGTTTCAATTGTTCCACTTAAAATTTGATTATTTTTTGCTTGGTCTCCTAAAGAAGAGAAAGCTCTTTCAATGGCATCATTAATTAATTTATTATTTTTTCCAATCGAAGGTCCAACTTTTCTATCAAACGGAGCTAGCAGTTCTGTTAACATATTGTTTGAATTCGAAACTGCTTTAGATAAAACTGGATTAGACTTCCTAGAAGAAAAACTTGCTCCTGAAAAACTTAAATTAAGAGCTGGTATTGGAGATTTGGCCTCATCATTTATTAAACCAGGAAGTGAAAAATTTGTTGTAGGTTTAGTTAAATTCATAGTTCCTATACTATGAGCGAAACTGCTATGGATACCATTTACAACCAACATATTATCTAAGAGATTGGTCATTTTATCGTAACCATTAGCTGCATTTGGAACAGAGTTTCTCCACATATAAGGAGCATAAAAATCTTTATATTTATGCAAGCTGTATTCAACATCAGTATATCTACCATTTTGAACTGTATACTTTGTGGCAACTTGTTTATTTGCGATCATTCCTGAATCATTATATGGGTTTATAAAATGATCATACATACAACGGAGTGGACCACCTGATTGCTGAAGGAATATGTACCTAGAAATTGAAGTTCCAGACTCTTGAGCATGAGCTTGTAATACAAAGCTATTAAGTATTCCTTCAACGAGAATCATGAGAGGACTTCTTGCTGCTAGTCCTGTTCCAATAATGGATGATACTTTTAACATATCTCTTTTGGATTTATTAGTTTTTGAAAATTTATTTTTTTTATTTCTACTCATTACCCAATCCTAGTTCATTTCTTAAATTTGTAATTCTTCTTTTTGGTATCTTATTAAAGTAATCAGACTCAGAATAAATCGGAGATTTCATTATAGAAAAGATGAGCTTTTTTAAACTTTGATCTTCCTTTAATTCATGTCCTAACTTTATAACTAGATCTCTATGAAATTTTTCAACTGGTGTTAAAGGCTGAACTTCTTCAATTTGTTTAATATCATTTAGCGAAACATCAATTCCAGTAAGCAAACCATAATATCGCTTAGCTGCGCAGACATAAAAATCATTTGTTTCTGTCAAAGCCTGACCAACAGACTTCAGTCCATCTTCCATTTTTTTATGCACTAAATCTCCATTGTAACTTCTATAAAAAAGATACCCTGTTGGTTTAGTTAAATGATATCCAGATTGAGGTTCATCACTCCAAGAAACTTCCTTGCTGTTATGAACAAACGGACTAGAGACTCTGACCCAAGGAGACTCTGCTGTATTAAAAGACCTTCTTGCCCTTAAGTTCCTAAATGAACCCGCCATTCTATCCATCGTAGCATGACATTGATTACAGGCATTGGCTTTCCTAAATGGAACTGATGATAATTCTCTTACAAATGCAGAAGCATCTGATGGTCTAATGACGGGTAACTCTCTACAAAGAAAATCAGAAAAAATTGATCTTGAAAATTTTCTGTGCATTTTCACAGCTCCATCACTGATATACGCTGGATTTGTCTCTTGTAAATTAAAAATCATATAGGTGTTTGTACCTAGAATCCCACCACCATCAGATTTTTTAATTGCCAGTGGTTTAGCTTGTTCTTTTGCACCACTATAGTACTTCTGGAGCATTATAGGCACTGCTGGCCTTATTCCAATAAGACTTCCAGTTTCTGCAAATTTTAAATCAGCAAAAGGACCATCTGTTTTAGTTACAGTTGAGCCAATTTTATATTTTGATTTTGGAAGGTTTGTATAAGAACCTCTTTCTGGATCTCCATTGCTACGGATGGCTTGAAATGAAGCTTGTCCCTTTAGAATAGACGAAAATGGAGTGTCATTAAAGAGTGAGTTTGTGACAAATAAAGAGGCTTCATTAATATCAAAAATATCAAGAGTTCCTCGTTTTTCTAAAAAATAAACATTGAAAGCACTTCTCTCTGAGAACCAAGAATTATGAAATTTAGAAAATTTATTTAGTATGGCTTTCTGAACCTGATCCGTTGCTTTTGGTAATTTATTATTTTTAAAAAAAGAGCTTTCAAGAGCATCCAGGCAGACTTCAATTGGATCCGCATTATTCTCCCTGACCTTTTTAAATTCAGCACTAAAAGGTGCTAAATATAAACCAGTGATATCTTTATAACACCTAGATAATAGCTCTTCATTTGAAAGAGGAACCGAAAAAATTTTAAATGTTGTTAAAAATAAACTCAAAAAAATCAATAAAGCTTTGGTCCAGTTACTCATCCTTTCAATACCCCTATAGAGGCGTATCGGAATGATACTTATTACACTTAAGCAGCTAAGTGATCCAAATTATATATTTAGTTTTTTTCAATAAATTTAAATACTTAGATTTTAATAAAAAATGATTTTGATTATGGCTTTACCGGTTTTGCTGAAAGAACTTCAAGCTTATCATTTAGCTCAACAATCCATCCATCTTTTCTAGCATTTTCTATATATCGTTCTTTAATTTCATCGATATTCAAAGGCACTTCTTGAACTTGAATTTCTAGGTTTTCCACAGACTCACCTAAAGATATTTGCTCTATGTAGTCTCTCTCAGCTGAACTCAAATTTTGAGACCATATTTCTTTTCTCTTATTTGCCAATTGAATATGCCTATTGATTCTTTTATCAACCTCGACTAAATCAACATCTTTTTTTACCGAATGTTTTGGGATCACATCTTGGGTGTATGACTCAGAATTCTTAACTTTTCTAACACCAAAATAAACAACCAAACTAAAAGACATTAAGAAAATAAAAAGAGGATGTGAAATCGTTTTAATTAAAGTGGCCACTGAATAATTTCCATAAAATTTAAAAACGTAATAAGACACAGCCCAAACAAAGCCATAAAGAGTATCATTTTAAATATTGAATGATTAAGTAAAGTTTTTAAGTTTTGATAAAAACTCTTTTTAGTTAAAACTTCAGATGATTGAGCCGTATACTGAATATCTGATATAGATTCAAAAAACTCTTTAGAAAGTAAAACGGAGCCAAGAAGATCTTTGTACTCTTCAGATTCATCAATTAAGGCTCTCATCTTTAAATGCGTAGTCGAATCTAATTTTTTCTCAACAAAATCAAGTAATAAGTGCCTATAGTAAAAGCTTGAAATATCTCTTTCTGACTCCCACATAATTAACTCGCAATTTCTTTTAATAAAATTTGTCCAAAAGACTGCAGGGACTGATTCAATCTATATCTTAACTGACCTTGAGTCATATCTAAAGAATTTGCCAATAAACTTTCAGGAACTTGGGCTATATAATACAATGAAGTCATTAAAAAAATTCTTGCCGAAGTTTTAAGACGATACTCAAGCCAAGCTCCACTATCAAAATCAGAAGGGACTTGAAAATCTTTCTTTAATGTCCAGGATCTTTGATTGGAGTTTTTGGACAAGAAAACCCTACAAGTCATATACAGCTCTTGTATAAGCTCAGAGTCTACTTCTCCATCCCGAGCTATATGCTTTTTAAGATTCAATAGTTCTTCCAAAGCACTTTCTTCGTGACAATATACAAGTAGAAAAAATAAGGCCCAATTTTTTTCTATATATTCCAAATAACTAATCCACTGCTAATTTTAGGTACTCAGGCTCATCTAGGACTTTACCAGCTCCCATTACGACACATGATAAAGGATTTTCTGCAATCGTAACTGGCAAACCCGTTCTTTCTCTTAGCAAAACATCAAGATTCTTCAAATGAGCTCCACCACCAGTCAAAACAATTCCATTGTCCACGATATCAGAAGCCAGTTCTGGAGGAGTTTTCTCTAATGCAGTCCGAACGGCATCAACAACCTCCGTAAGTGAATCCATCAGCGCATCATTTACCTGTGATTCGGTTATCTCTACTGTTTTAGGTGCCCCTGCTACTAAATCTCGCCCCTTAACTTCCATAGTTTTGTCATCATCTAAGGTATATGCATTTCCTATTTTAATTTTGATATTTTCAGCCGTTCTTTCACCAATAAGAAGATTGAACTGCCTTCTCACATAATTAACAATAGCCTCATCAAACTTATCACCAGCTACTTTGATAGATTTACAGTAAACAATTCCACCCAAGGAGATCACAGCCACACCGGTGGTACCTCCACCAATATCTACAACCATGCTTCCAGTAGGTTCCGTAATAGGAAGACCTGCACCAATTGCTGCTGCCATTGGCTCTTCTATCAAATGCACTGAACGAGCTCCTGCCGATTGAGCGGACTCTTTTACGGCTCTTTTTTCCACCTCTGTAATTCCATAAGGTACGCAAATTACAATTCTAGGCCTAATAAAAGTCCTTTTTTGACCCATAGATTTTGAAATAAAATACTTAAGCATGGAAGACGTAACCATAAAATCTGCAATAACACCGTCCTTTATGGGGCGAATTGCTACAATACTACCTGGCGTTCTTCCAAGCATTTCTTTAGCCTCTTTTCCAACGGCTAAAACTCTTGAAGAAGAACCTCTATAGTCTTTTTGCACAGCAACAACTGAAGGCTCATCTAAGATAATCCCTCTCGTTTTTGCATAAACAAGTGTGTTTGCCGTTCCTAAATCAATAGCAATATCGTTTGAAAAATACTCTGTTAAAGAATCGAAAAAGCCCATGATGTCCCCTCTTATGTCGTCACAGTCAAAAGGCTGCTGTCTTTGTGGAACTTATTCTATGTGTTCATTTTTGAAGTGAAAAGCATAAAATCAGGATTTTTTAAATTTATTTTTTTACCCGAAATTTGTTCCAACCTATTTCTCTCATCTCCCAATGAAGAGTTCAACACCAAACGCTGAAAATGTTTTTCTCTGCACAACTTCCAAAGGACCTCTAGCAAAATATCAGATGCCTTTTGATTAGCAGAAAATACTGCCTCTACCCACAAAGTTTGGGTATACCCTTCTAAAAAAACAAAAGGCTGAGCCAATGCATAACCAATCAATTTTTCATCTTTGTCCCAAACTCCATAACTCCAACCTAAAGGAAGGTAGTGTCTAAGCGACTCTTCACGCCAACTAGCAGACCACTCTACAAATGGATCTTCATGCCTTGGTCGCTCTAGTTCCAAAATTGTCTCCAGCCATTTTTCCTCTAAGACCTGCACAGTGAGACCTTCTAATTTTTCTACAAAAGACATATTGCTCCTAAAGCTTTAAAAAAATATATTTATAATCAATACTCTTTTATTGCTGCTATTGTTAAATTTACAGGAGTTTGGCCTTGAATCAAAATATCGTCTTCAATCCGTATTCCAAGGCCTCTTAACTCTTTTGGTGCCCTATCATCGTCTTTTGGAATATAAATCCCTGGCTCTATGGTAATGACCATTCCAGTTTTAAGCTGTAGCAAAGGCTCGTCCGGTTTTTTTGCAGGCCCAACATCATGAACGTCCATCCCTAAATAGTGACTTAAACCATGAGGGTAGTATTTTTTATATGTCATTTGCTCAATGTTTTCTTTTACACTTCCAGATAGTAACTTAAGCTCCACCATTAAGCCTGTTAACTGCTCTACGGATTGCTTATGGATATCTTCCATTGATGAGCCTTCAACACTTAGGTTAATCATGTTGTTTTGTATTTTTAAAACCTCTTCATAGACTTGTTTCTGTAAATTCGTAAAAGTCCCGTTAACAGGAAAGGTTCTTGTAATATCAGCACACAGACCTTTTCTTTCTCCTCCCGCATCTACAAGAACAAGGTCGCCGTCCTCACAAACCTGGTCGTTAAAAATATAATGCAAGGTTGTGGCATTGGCCCCTGCCGCAAAGATCCCACCATAAGCTTCTCTTTCAGCACCTCTTTTCATAATTTCATAAATAAACAAACCATGAAGCTCTCTCTCATTCATACCTGGTCTTACTTTTTCCAATAAAACATTATGAGCTTCAGCCGAAATTTGACAGATTTCTTTAAATAAAATGATTTCATGCTCAGATTTAATCATTCGTAATGGATTTAAAAGAGTATTTAAATCTATAAGATCTGGAAGAGCTCCCCCATAGAGTCTTCTGTTTCTTTTATACTTATTCAAACTCTCTAAAAATCCATTATCTAACCTACAACTTGGATTGCTCATCTGTAGATAAAGAGATGTACACTGTATATAAATACTCCTAAAATGTTCATCAAACTTAGAATTTTCATAGGCTTCTTCAAAGATAAATGCCTCTTTTGCCAAGTCCGGTCCAAACAAAAACCCTTCCCAGGTTTCAAGCAAAGGGTCCTTTTTCTGTACAAATATGATTTCTCTGGTTTCACCTGAGGCTTTTTTTTCCAAAACCAAGATTGAATCTGACTCTTCAAGACCTGTTAAATAATAAAAATCACTATCTTGTCTAAATGGATGATGAACGTCACTGTTTCTCAAAACCGGCTTTTGACCCCATAAAACAAAAACAGAACCTGCCTTCATGTTTTTTAAAACACTTTTTCTTCTACCTTTAAATACATGAGGATCCATAGGTGGTTTTCTCATTACAATCTCCATTTTTCTTTTAATTGAGAAACAAAAGATTTACTCTTATTTTGTCCCTCTAGTAATAACTGCGGTATCTGATCAAAGTCTTTAAATCCTGTACTTCTATTGTCAAAATACCAAATATCATC
The DNA here is from genome assembly GCA_937958795.1 of uncultured Bdellovibrionales bacterium. GTDB lineage: Bacteria > Bdellovibrionota > Bdellovibrionia > Bdellovibrionales > UBA1609 > CALGNA01. Next base: position 7,874 of record CALGNA010000155.1, read on the forward strand.
AATTTCAGACATGACTGAGTCTAAAAAATAAGTCCACTCTTTCCAGATGTGATCTTGGTGCTTACTTTTATCCAAACCTGCAATTGGTACTGATAACTTTGGTAAGGCACTGAGCATAACCACTTTGGTTGCACCTTTCTGCCTAAGCCAATGCGCAGCCTCAACTACTGAAAACAAACCAGCTTGAGATTCTGCCCAAGAAAATAACGGATAAGACGACATGCATTTAAATAAACCATCTACTGAATTTAAAGATTGATTCATAACCCAAGATGTTCCTTTAGATGCTCTAGCAACATAGGGACAAGCCATTGGCAAAGCGACCTTAGATTTTTTCATTTGTAAGACCATTTTTAGGTAAGATTTAAGTTCTTTTTGTGGAGACTTTAAAAAAGCTTTTGGACTCCAGCCAGATTTTCCCCATGAAAGCTCGGATAACTTAGTTAACTGCCACTGGACTCCATTTACGTATCGAGAGCGATCAGTCAAAGTCATAACCAATGAACCCCACTCAATACCAACCATCCCCTGAATGGGAACTTCAAGATCTGAAAAACTTTTTAAAACTCCAGCTAAAGCTAAACTTCTTGCCCCACCCGGGCCCAAAATAACACCGATTCTTTCAACTGATTTTCTAGAGTTTTCATTTACTTTTTCATCTGCTTCTGATGTTTTTATTTCAGATTTTTTGTTTTTTTCTACACATTGTTTAGAAGCAACTTCAACCGGTTTACATTCAGGTCTTTTTTGATCAAGAGAACATTGTCCCTTACACAAAGATTGGCATCCCGAAAATATGAACAAGCAACTTAAAACAAAACAAAGCTTTATTATATTTTTCATAATTTTTTGCCCCTATATATCTGGTACATCATTTCTAACAAAAATTTCTAATACAAATATCTAATAAAAAAATGAAACAAAAAAGAACTTAGAACCTATTAAGATTCCATTCAAAATATTCAATCAACCAAACAAACCCTAGTTCTTTAGCTAAACTCATACCTTCATTCGAAAGGCTTCGCAAATGAGTGATAATATCAAAATGTTTCAAATAAGTTTCTTTATCTTCTAGGTCGTCTGACCACTGAAAACTTTCACCTACAATTAATCCAAGACGGCTAGATTTCTCAAACAAAGAGTCATCTATAGTTTTCTTTAAAAAACAAGGCAACTCAAAACAAAGCCTAAACAAACCACCCGTTTTTTTCCAATGAATAGATTGATAAGAACTAAAATCTCTAGAATTTTTAATAAGTTTAACTTCATCTATTTGCCCACCAATCATTCCGTTAACACCTCCGTGGCTAACAAACGAATGAACTGCTTTTCCAAGCATATCAGAGCCTTCAAAGGCCTGAACAAGGACTTCAAAAGAGTGTGTTAATAGAGCATCTCCTGCAAGGAGTGCTAGATCTTCCCCAAATTTTTTATGACAACTTTCTTTTCCTCTTCTGTAATCATCATTATCTAAACTAGGAAGGTCATCATGAATCAAAGAATAGGTATGTAGCATTTCGACAGCAAGACCTAGATAATACAACCTGTTTTCATCTAGATCTAAACTCCTCCCGACTTCACACAAAACCCTGGGACGAATTCTTTTTCCACCCGAAAAGTAACTATAAGAAATAGCTTCTTTTAATAGAGCAGTACCTTCTAAAAACTCATCTGCTCCTAAGCCCGATAAATAATCTTTTGAAAAATTCTCAAAACCTAAAAAGTCATTCTTAATAAAATTAAGATTCACCCAGAGTGTCCTCTTCCATCAGTACCCTCTACTAACTCTCCGTTAGACATGAGTGTTTGAATTTTTAATTCAGCTTTACTTAATTTTTCCTGACATTCCTTTGACAGCAGTATTCCTTTTTCAAAAGCCGCAATGGACTCTTCCAAGCTTAGATTTTCTGTTTCCATTTTTTTAACTATCTGCTCAAGCTCTACTATTTTTTTTTGATAATCCATATTTTTTATTTCCTCTTTTTTTATTTTTTAATTCTTTTATTTTTTTGTCACTGACTTTACTTCAGTCAGAAGCATTCCGTCCTCTAAGTAGACTTGCAAATCATGTCCCACTTTAGCCTGCTCAACCTGGGTTACAACGGCACCTTTTTTATTTCTTAAATACCCATAACCTTTAGACATAATTTTTAAGGGACTTAGCGAATCTAACTGCGAGCACAAATTTTTAAAAAATATTTTTTGTTTGTCCAAAGACGAAATCACTAATTTATCTAGTTTTAGGAATTCAAGTTCAACTCTTCTCTTTTCATTTGAAACCTGTTGTTTAACCAATTGGAACACTTGTTTTTGAAGAGGTAAAATTTTTGATTTTTCAGCCGATAACCTATTCTCTATTATCTTTTTCATCATAAGAGAAAGGTTAGATACTTTGAGTTTTAAATCTTGAACCATTTTTTTAGGATCTACTATCCGTAGCTCAAGCATCTGCAAGGCTTGCCTAGTTTGCTCTAATTTTGAAGTTATTTTACTTTTTAAACTCTTATCTAAAAAAGATAGCTTTTGGACAATTTGTCCTTGATCTAAGGCTGCAACTTCTGCGGCAGCAGAAGGCGTAGGAGCCCTATAGTCACTTACAAAATCAGCAATTGTAAAATCAATTTCATGTCCAACCCCTGTTACAATAGGCGTTTGTAAATCAAATATGAGGCGTGCCAAATCTTCATCATTAAAACACCACATGTCTTCAAGTGAGCCTCCACCTCGAACTAATAAAATGAGGTCTGTATTTAATTCATCAGCCTTTACTAAAGCTTCAATAATCTGTTTAGATGCTCTTGCTCCCTGAGTTAAACTAGGGACTAAAGTAACCTGACAGTAAGGTGACCTCTTCTCTAAAACCTGTAAAACATCTTGCAAAGCAGCACTCGTAGGACTGGTTACAACGGCAATATGCTGCGGTATTGGAACTAGTTTTTTCTTATAATTTTCTGAAAACAGACCTTCAGAATTGAGTTTTCTTTTTAATTCTTCAAAAGCCTTTTGAAGAGCCCCTGCTCCGACTGGCTCCATGGATTCACATAAAATTTGATAGGTCCCTCGAGGTTCATATAAACTGATTTTCCCTCTAATCAAAACCTCCATCCCGTCTTTTGGCTTAAATGCTAGTCTTGAGTTAAAACCTCTAAACATAACAGCTGAAATTTGAGATTTTTTATCTTTTAAAGAAAAGTAAAAGTGCCCAGAACTATGAGGTTTAAAATTTGAAATCTCAGCCTTTAACCACACCAGGGAATAATTAGACTCCAATAGAGCTTTTAACTGTGCATTCAAGTCTGTCACACTTAAAGTAGCCTGTTCATGAGGTTGCTGAGGCTTTTGATCAAAAAGGTTTTGCTGATTATAATCCATTTACATCTTTTTATAGACATAAAGGTCTCTTGTTAAGGGAAATCCCCTAATGAAAAGCTAAGCATTGGAAATAGCATTTATGAGCTAGTAGCCCTATGATCCAGAAAATAACGACCCTGAAACAAAAAATTCTGCTATCTCAATGGACCCGCCAGTGACTCCAAATGAAACACAGACTCTCTCTTGTTTATGCCGAGCTGCAACTTTTATTTTTAAGTATTAAAAATTCAGTAATTTTAGCTACATATGACCCAAGCCCTTAGATACTAAAAATTGGCCTTTATTTTAAAAAACTGATAGCATAGAAAGCATTGAGGCCATTGAATAAGTAAACCCTACAAGTCTATTCATGGGAGCTATCCCTGGTTGTGGTGAGCAAGCTCAGTTAAGCTGAGAAGCCTAAAGCAGCTACCATGGCACCCCCTTTCAACTTCGGGTTTACTATCAAATAAGTGCCTCATTTTTTTTCTCAAAATGAGACATTTTTTCTTTAGTTTTTATCGAAATGATCCGTTAAGTGTATATGAATTCAATAAATTGTCTATTTTATAAACAAACGCTCTTACTTAAAACTCTTATACTCACAGTTTTTCTGACACCTATTTTTTGCCAATTGACCCATGCCCAAGAGTTCAATGCAGATGGCGGAGGCGGAGGCGGTACCCTCCCCGCAGTTGCACAAACTCAACTCACTCCAGAACAAACCCAAACTCGTGACCTCCTGACTGAAGGCAAATTTTCTGAATGCCAAAGCTCAAAACGAAAAATGGACAGACAACGCGAAGAAGTCATGGATGCTTGTAATGATGCCAATACTGGAATGAGATGTTCTTTTGATCAAATAGCAAAATGTGCAAGCTTTGACTCTGACTCAGGAAGTGACATGAATGCTGTCCTAAACTATATCAATGGAGCTGGGTTTCCTGAAGACCCCAGTATTGCAAACATTGAGAACAGAACAGAAAGAAGACAAGCTGAAAGAGAACAAAGTACTGAAAAAACACGTTTTGAAACAAGCCAACGAGAACTTGCTGCTAAGTACAGTGCCTGCCCTGTTTTAAGCCGAAAACTTATTGATAACACAACAAAAGTAAATGCAGAAAAAGCTGCCTTTAAAGAGAAAAAAGAGCTCGAAGTTAAAAATATCCAAAATACTCTTGATCAATTAAGAGAAAATATCAAAGCGAACCAAGATCGCTTAACAGAACTTACAACTGAGTTTTTTAAACAACTCGCTGATAATGATGCTGCTAAAATTGCTCTAGAAAACAGTGCTGATCAAACTTTAGCGGAAATCGAAAACCAGGCCATTCAACTACAAGACGCTCTTTTTGATATCAATGAAAACCTTATCTTGGCTCAAAATAGCCATGAACGAAATTGCCAAACAAGAGCCAATACTAAAGCACTGGGAACAAAACCTCCCAGTGGAATGATGGCACTTTTTTCAAGAAAATATGTCAAAACTGCCGAAGATACATTTCAAAAAGAAAAGCTCAAATGTCTATCTGAGCCTAATATCGAATTTGATAAATTCATGATTGATAAAAGAAACCTAAACAGACAACTCCAAAGACAAAATGAAAAAATTCAAAAAGCCCTTATAAGCATTGAGAAAACAGGTTCTCAACAAGATCAAGCTCAAACTGCTGCCAACCAAAGAATGGAAATGCAAAGAGCACAAACTCAAAGCCTCATAGTTGATGATCAAAGAGCTATTCAAAACAATAACAGACGCTTACTTATGGCAGAAAATGATATTGCCAGTTCACTAGCTAATTGGGTCGGATCATTTTTTGGCGACACAAATGGCATGACTCCAGAAGCTAAAAGCCGAATGGACCAACTTAATTTTCCAAAAACAGAAGACGAACTTAAAGACCTTAAAACAATCATGTCTGAATTTGAAAACTATGCCAGAACCTATTCTCAGATAGATGAACTTTGTACTGAATTTGGAACCATGACCTGTGATAACAATGTCGTTCAATTTTTAGAAAACACTATGACAAGCTTTAACAATAATGTTTGTGGAACTGGTGAAAGCGAAACTGCAATTCCAGGTGAAGCAGGAAATGCCACTGAAAGCAGTAGCAGCCCACAGTAAAATAAACTTAATAAATATCCATAAAAGATATTTATTATGAATTCAAAGCAACAAATATTGTCAATTGTGCAAAATTTGGCAAGACTAACTCTTATTCAGTTGAAACTCAGTTGGCATTAATTTTGCTTTACTCTCTCCATACTTAAAGGAGAGTTCTTATGTTCAAATTAAAACTGATTGCAACTGTACTATTATTAGGAAGTGGGTCCATTTCCATTGTATCTAACGCCGATATTTCGCTAATTACAACCAGTCAGCTTAGCCGAAGCAACCCAATAACCCATCCATATAGCAATTTAATAACTATGAGAGCTTTAGAAAAAAACCCAGATAACCCAAATCAAACATGTATTTTTGAAAATCAAGAAAGATATGCCGGTAGAGCACTTAAAAACACCAACAATCCTGATAAACTCATTTCATCGACAGGTTACATCGCCTTAACCCCCCATCCTGTCAATATTGATCGAAGCACTTTATTAAGTGAAGCAAAAGATAGAGTTAACTTAAGTTATATTTATGTGAACAAATACGACTATTCAACAAATACAACACATGTCTTTTATAAAAATAAACTACTTAGAGGTATAGATCTTTATTTAGAATCATTAGAGTCTGATGACTTTAACAAAGACTTCGATTGTTTATCTTTATTACCTTCTTTAAATTAAATTTTTTTAAACTTTTTTCTGGAGGTATTTTGTATAATAGCTCCAGAAATTTAGTTCCTTATAGTCATCCAAACTATCTATCTCTCAATCATCAACAGTTTATGTTCTTTAAATGACAAAAATCGTCTCTTTTTTAGCTTAAACTCTATCACAAAGCTTATAAACTTGAGTATTGACGGCATCAATCTTGCTACATCTTTCATAAACTAAAGGATCTCTTTTCATGCTTCTAAAACTAAAGCAACTCATTATAACTCTCTTGCTATTTACTGGCGCATCACTTGCTTACGCAAATGAACCTAACCTCACTATTCTTCATACTATTGAACTTGTTCAAGGATACCCAACAAGTTACTCATACAGTAATAAGCTTACTTTAAGATACCTCTTAGAAAATCCAGAAAATTCAAATGAAACATGTATTTTTGAAGCAAAACAATTTTACACTGGGATAGACATAGAAAATACAATAAACCAAGAAAAACTAATATCAACTACATCACTTGAAACACTGACTCCTAATCCAGTTCAAAATGGTAGGT
>CALGNA010000156.1 GCA_937958795.1 uncultured Bdellovibrionales bacterium
GGTCAGTATCAACATGATGTCAGTCCCATTAAGTTAAAAAAGTCTTTGGGTTTTGTTGTAGAGTCATGTGTGAATCATGTTGGTGTCGATATAAATACGGCTAGTGCGCCTCTACTTTGTTTTGTGTCTGGCATTGGCCCAACTTTGGCAAAAAATGTTATAAAGTTTAGAGAAAAATCGGGTGGCTTTAAATCCAGAAAAGATATTTTAGATGTGCCAAGATTTACAGCCAAAACATTTGAGCAATCTGCTGGTTTTTTAAGAATTTATGGTGGTAGGAATCCGCTAGATGCAACCTTTATTCATCCAGAAAAATACAGTCTCTTGGAAGGTTGGTGTAAGGAAAATAAGGTTTCTGTTAAGGACTTACCTGAAAACAAAGAATTAATTTTAAAGCTTAAAAAAGATGCTTCTTTTAAGGAAAAGGTTGGAGAGTTTACTCATGAAGATATTGTAAAGTCATTGGGTTCTCCAAGCCAGGATCCTCGAACTGAGTTTACTCCCTTTAGTTACAGAACCGATATTGAGGGAATAGCTGATCTAAAGCCGGGCCAGTACTATCCCGGTATTGTGACGAATATGACTCAGTTTGGTGCCTTTGTTGATATTGGCATAAAAGAAAATGGACTTATTCATGTCTCTCAAATGTCAGATACTTTTGTTGAGGACCCACTTAAGGTTTTAAAGGTAGGGCAGCAAGTAAAGGCCAGGGTTCTTGAAGTAGATGTTAATAGGAAGAGAATAGGTCTTTCGTTAAAATCAGAAACAAGTGCTGCTGTAGTAAGAAATAAGACTCAATCTAATGAAAGATCTAAAGAAAAAAATGCACGACGTGATCATAGCAGGCGCACACCAGAATTTAAGAAAAAAACAGATGAATCTAATCCATTTTCTGTTTTGAAGAATTTAAAAGTATAGACCTAAGGTTAAAGTTTTATGAATAATTATTTTGAGAGATTCTGAGTTACAATTTAAGACGTAGAAATAAGTAAAATAGATTTGAGCTCTATGTTTTTGTCATGTATTTTAAAAGTATGAACATAGCTCTAGAACAAGTTCTTATTTTTACGTTAATAGCCGTTTTTTTAGTTCCCTTGTTTAATAAATTTAAAATTGATGCTATCTTAGCCTATTTATTTGGTGGGGTCTTAATTGGGCCAAGTGTATTAAAGCTCATTGATGACCCAAAAGCAATAATGACATTTGGTGAGCTTGGAATTAAGTTTTTGCTTTTTATAATTGGCTTAGAGCTTGCTCCCGCTAAATTATGGAAACTCAGAAAGTATATTTTTGGTTTGGGAGTAGCGCAGGTTCTTTTCTCAGGCTTAGTATTTTTCTTGATTTGTGTTTATATTTTAAATTTTAATTTTTTAGAAAGTTATATTATTTCTTTCGGACTCGCCATATCTTCAACAGCCCTTGTGGTTCAAATTCTGAATCAAAAAAATCAGTTCTCAACAGATTTTGGTCAAGGAAGTTTTTCCATATTAATGCTACAAGATATGTTTGTGGTTCCTTTTTTAGCTTCAATTAGCTTTTTAACAATCAAAGGACAGATAAGTACCTTTGAATTGGGTCTAAAAGCTTCAATTGCAATCGTCGTAATCACGGGCTTGTTTTTTACTTTGCCACGGGTCATCGATTATGGATTTAGGATGGTGGCATCAACCAAGATGCAAGAAATATTTATAGCAACTTCTTTATCAATAGTTATTGCTGTTGGTCTTCTCTTTGAAAAAATGGGTTTATCAATGGGATTGGGCGCATTTTTTGCTGGAGTTATTCTTGCAGAGAGTAGGTACAGGCATGAAATTGAAACAAGTTTGGTTCCAATTAAAAGCCTGCTTTTAGGTTTATTTTTTATATCAGTTGGAATGTCGATTGAGTTAAGTGTTGTTTATAAAAATATATTTGTGATTTGTGGTGTAGCCATAGGCTTAATGATTGCAAAATTTATTATCACTCGCTCATTAACTTATTTATTTAAATTTCAAAGATCTGCAGCTCTTAAAATTGCTGTTCTTACGAGTCAGGGTGGAGAATTTGCGTTTATAGCATTTGGTGCAGCTCTTTTTGCAGGCATATTCTCAGAAAAAATGAACTCTGTCTTAGTTGCGAGTGTTGCTTTGACCATGGTTTTAACTCCATTTGCATTTAAACTATTGGAGAGTAAACTGTCTAAAAAACAAGATAAGAATACCAAGTCAGATTATGACTCTATCGATTTGGATGAAGAATCAGAAGTTGTTATTGCTGGGTATGGACGTTTTGGTCAGATAGTTGCAAGAATTTTAAAAAGTGAAGATATTTCTTATACCATTCTTGAGCATAATGCCTCCCAAGTAGAAACAGCTAGAAAGTTTGGATCTAAGGTTTATTATGGAGATGCATCTCGGATAGATATTTTACATGCTGCTAAGTTAAATAAATCAAAGTACTTTGTCTTAGCTGTTGACAACCCTGAGCAATCCTTAAAAATTGCAGAAATTGTTATAAAAAACTTTTCTAACCTCAAAATTTTTGCAAGAGCAAGAAACCGCCAACATGCCATAAAGCTCAAAAATATGGGGATTGAAATTGTTCACAGAGAGTTGTTGTTAACCAGTCTTCAGTTAACGAAAGACATTCTTCTTGAAAAGAAAAACTCTGTAGATAGAATCAATAATGTTTTGAGAACGTTTAAAACTCATGATGAAGAAATTTTAGAGAAGCAGGCAAAAATCATTGAAGACGACAAATTTACTCGATTCACGATGCAGGCTAATAAAGACTTAGAGTTGTTGTTGCGAGAAGATAGAGAGAAATTCCAGAGCTCTAAAGGATAAGTGCCGCCAAAGTATAAGCTCCAAAACATTGTTTAGAGCATTTTAGTGGCTGGCCATTGTGAGTCATATTTGATGAGTTGCAATAAGCTTCAATCAAGTATCCTAAGGCTAAGGAATTAGCAATTTAGTCTAATTCAGGATTAGGAAAAAGATAATGAGTGCTTATATTTAGAGTGAGTTCATCTTGATCCGCAGGTATAAGGAAACCTATGTCTTCATATGAAGGTAGTGGTAAAAGCCAAGTGTGAGTTGTAAACCCCCAGCCTTCTTGCGGAATGCCAATTTGATAGTAATCCATCCTATTATTATCGTTAAAGTCATGTAAAACGGTAGCCCCTAATCGTTGACCAATAAAAGCCTCATCTAATTTGAAAACACAATCTGCAGTAAAGGGTCTATTTTCGAAAACCTCATCCTCGTTAGGGTAGATTTCTGCTGTATCAAAGCTCACGATTTCAGGAGCTGTTTTAACCTGTTCTTCTGTGACTTCCTTCATGAAGTACTTATTACTGTTTATAAGGAGGCATTTGACGTTACCTAAATTAAATTCTGTATGCACCTTAACTGTAAGATCATAAGAAAAGCCTTTATTTATAAAAAGAAAA
>CALGNA010000157.1 GCA_937958795.1 uncultured Bdellovibrionales bacterium
TAATAAGTTTCAAATTTGGACACTCAGACATCCAGGATTTAAGACGTAAAGAGTCTAACTCTGAACACACAACAACGGCTTCTGCTTGATCTAAAACCTTATAATGAGGCTGAATTTTAACTCCACAGTCTGGACCTAAGACCTCGCCCTGACGATCAGTCGTTACAACTAATTTACGCTTTGGATTAGATTTATCAGGTTTGGCAAACCAAGGAATCAGTGATTGAGCGAGCTGACCTGTCCCTAAAATCGCAACATGATCTACCGCCTTGAGCTGCTTTCGACAGAAACTGCCATAACTTTGCGAACCGAGGCCAGTTAAGTAGAGACTTCTGATTTTCTTCACATCTCTTTCAATATCACTTAATGGAAGCTTTAAAGGCTTGGGCAAACTAGACAACTGCCCATCCAACTGCTGCTTCCACTGACCAAAAACTTCTGTTTCTGCTAATACAGGGGACATCAGTCCGCACGCCATCCTTAACAAGAAACCATAAGCATCAAGACCAGAATAAACCTCAGTCATATTCTCTAAAGCTTTCCCTGAATCAATTTTAGAAAACTCTTGAGATAAGTCTAGGTCCGATAAACTTGCCCCTGGTAGATTTTTTAGGCTTACCAAACAATACCTAAGGCAAGTCTCAAATAAAAAGACACCCTTCTTTTCTTTCAAAGCTGTTAAAAGCCCCTCAAAGCTCTTAGACTTTGGCTTCATGACAGCCTTTGGGATATGATAAACCATTATTTCTTCAAACAAAGATGGTGACCTCGTATAGTTTATTAATACCTATATTTTAATAGCTATATATATAGAGTCTATAAAAAAACCTAAGAACCAATGTCACTGAAGTGTCATATAGCCAAACATTATAAGCTTATTCATATCAAGACATCACTTAAAAGCTTTAGAAAACTCCTTAGCCCAGTACGTAAATATAATAGAAGCACCAGAACGTCTCAAACTGAGAAGTGACTCTGTAATAAGACTTACTTTTTCCAACCAGCCTTTTTCAATAGCAGCACACTGCATGCTATACTCTCCACTGACTTGATAAACAGCAACCGGAACTGGTGAGTTTTGGCTTAAAGAATAAACAATATCTTGGTAATAACTCCCTGGCTTTACCATCACCATATCTGCACCTTCATTAATATCTAACTCCAACTCCAAAAGAGCTTCTTTAGAATTTGCAGGATCCATTTGATAGGTTTTCTTATCTCCAAACTTTGGAGCCGAGTCTAAAGCATCCCTAAAGGGACCATAGAGTGCTGAAGCATATTTAGCCGTGTAAGATAAGATTCCTACATCACAGAATCCAGCATCATCAAGAGCAAGTCTTATGGACTCAACCCTGCCATCCATCATATCAGAGGGTGCAACAAAATCAGCTCCAGCCTGCGCATGTAAAACAGACATTTGAGCTAAAATATCAAGAGTTTCATCATTTTTAATTTCACCATCTCTTACGACACCATCATGCCCATCTGACGAATAAGGATCCAAAGCAACATCTGTAAAAACCACGAGCCCTGGAGCCTTTTCTTTAACCAGTGCAATTGCTTTACACAACAAGTTTCCAGGTCGAACACCTTCGCTGCCTACCCTATCCTTGAGATCATCATCAAGCGCAGGAAACAAACACACACCCATAAGCCCTAGAGACTCCAGCTCTTGAACTTCTTGAGCTAAATCCTCTAACGAGAACCTCTTTTGTCCAGGCATGGAGACAATATTTGCCGTTTCTTTAGCTACAAATAGTGGCTGCACCAAGTGAGCAGGTCTAACTGAAGACTCTTTCAAACCATCTCTAAGCCTTGATTGAGATCTGTTTCTTCTTGGCCGTCTTAAAATTGAAACACTGTTATCGCTCATCAAAAACCTACTTTATAGTGAAAAAAACCACCCACCTGCTACAAGTGACCTTAGATCTTATACTCATTAAAGTATAAATTTTACATTAAATAACGACCTCTAAGTCACAAAAATGTCATGAAACTCGCCTATGCCTCGTCTGACTTTGCAAACAAGCATGCGCAGCAAAAACATTTGCTAATGAATCTAAAAGTATGAAAGAACTGTAAGTCTAAAAAAAATTAAAGATTTTATATATTTTTTTACAAAGGAGAAAATATGAAAAAGATATTAATCGCAGTTCTTGCGTTTGGACTGTTTGGCTTTCAAGCTAACGCTGAAGATGGATTTGCTAGCACAAGTGAAGCTGGTTTCACTTTAAATGACGGTAATGACCAATCACAAGCTATCGCTCTTAAAACAAACAACGTTTATACTACTGGTAAAAATGTTTTTACTTTAACTGGTCAGTTTTTTAATAAAAAGAACACAGTTAAAGATCTTATTTCTGAAAACATCTTAGCTGGTCTTAGATACGACCGTTATGTTTCAGATGTTTTAAGCCTATATGTTGATACTGCGTGGAGAGAAGACATCTTCTTTGATGACGCAGCTGCTGCACTTAACGGTTACTGGTCTAAATTTTCAGTTGGTGCAGGTCTACGTTATGACCTTATCAAGTCTGATGATACTCTTTTATTCACAGAGCTTGGTTATGTGTTCAGACAAGATACAGCTGTTGGTTCTGTAGATTCAGTTGATTCACATTTTGCACGTTGGTATTTAGAAGGAAAGCAAAAGTTAACAGAAACTGTTGATGGAAGATTATGGATCGAACAACTTTTAGATCTTGAAAACTCAAACAACTACGAGCTTACTTTTGAGCCATCTTTAGACGTAGTTTTAAGCACAAACTTAGGACTTAAGTTAGCTTATTGGGGACGTTATGATGGAGTGACTGAGGCTGCTGGTCTTAAGCACTATGACTCTCGTTTCACAACAACTTTAACTGCTAAGTACTAAGTTGTTTTTTTAGAGCCAAATTTATTTGGAACTAAACTAAAAAGCCTTAAACAATGTTTAAGGCTTTTTTTTATTCTACAGCTCCATACACAACGACTGCATACACAACTTTTTTGCAGATACACTATTCATTGGTATCAGCCAAAAGCTGCTCACCATAAAGCTCATCCAGCCTGATGCCAATACCTGGACCAGGAGCATGACCCTGCTTAATGAGATCTGTTCCCTTTACTAATCTTTCAGGAAATTTATTTTCTTCAATGTATGGAACCAATGACTTTAAGATTCTCTTTTTTCTAGTTTCAAAGTACTTACCCTCATTGATGGAGTGAAGAACTCTGAAAAAGCTTCTTGGACTCGAATACTGGGTCATTTCACTTAAAATTTTTGCTGGTTTCTCTTCAGAAAAAAATAAAATTAACACACGGGTAATACCCTCAATTTGCTGCACCCACTTTTTCTTAAATGAAAAGGAAGAAAATATACTTTCCCTAAAATCTAAACCCAGAGCTCCTTTTTTAAAAAGCTTTATAGGTGGTCCTGTAAAAAATAATGGTGTCATCATTAAAACCATGCTCTCAATAAACCTTTCATCCTCATTCATTTCCACATTTGTATATTCTTTGTCATAACGCTCAAGATGTAAAAAACCCAAAGCAAATGGATGGTGATTTTTAGGGATACCTAAAATATTTAAGTAAAATGAATTTAAATCAAAAAGGATCTCAAACAGACCAACATCATCACAAAGCTTAAGGGCTTTAAGTCTATGGGTCGAAACCATCAACTTAACCCACTCATTTGTTTTTCTTTCAGCAGAAAGCCCCTGGACCTTCCATTTCATTTTTTTAATAGAGCTCAAGGTTTTTTTCTCTATATCAAAACCTAAGTCCCCGACAAAACGAACTGCCCTCAACATCCTTAAGTGGTCCTCATCAAAGCGCTGAGCTGACGGGCCAACAGATCGAATAAGCTTGTTATCTAAATCTACTTTACCATCAACAAAATCTAAAAATTCAAAATCAAAAATATCATACATTAAAGCATTTACAGTAAAATCACGCCTTAAAACATCATGCTCAGAACTCGTTGGCTCAACAGACTCAGGACGTCTGTTATCTTTTATTCCCATGTCTGACCTAAACATAGTTATCTCAAAAGTATTTTTCTCCAGGACAACAGTCGCTGTACCAAACTCCGCTCCATGCATTAGAACCTTATCAAATAAACTCTCTATCTCCTTAGGGGTGGCATCTGTGGATAAATCAAAATCATGAACCCTTCTTCCTACTAAAATATCTCGCAAAGACCCACCAACCAGAAAAATTTTAAAACCAGCGTCTTTAATAGTGCTTGAAACAAACTCTAAGTCCTTCCAATCATCATGATTTTCTAAGTAATTTTTGATTTTTAAACTGTCTTCTAACTGCATATGAATACTCTTGATGTCTTTGATCTATTAATAATACTTAAATAAATTTTATATTAAATACCTGATAAATGGCATAAACAAAGCAAAAATACCTTCTAAAGTTGAGTTAGGAGCAGCTAAAAATGCTTAAAACAAAGTAGTTTCGCATAAAAAAATACTACCTAAGAAGTCCTTAATAGCTTGTTTTCAGAAAGCGTTTCTCACTCATAAGGCAAATATCATTTATTTTTCCTCTAATCAAAAATGAAAGTAAAAGGTCAAAAAGGATTGATCTCTGGTTATCATTCATCTCTATTTTATCTTATCGAAAAATTTACACACCATCTTTCATAAAACACTATTTAGCATTAATCATACACTACTCTAAATAATTCATTTGAAATATCCGAATGAATACACAACAAAGGCATAATTGATAAAATGCACATATTCTTTTTAATTGTTACTTTTCTATTACCACTAAAACCAAGTGCAAACGACCTAGAAACTCTTATTTTTAGAGATAACGAAAACTTCTGCCACCAATTTTCATTTAATACCGAATATGAAGAATGGATTCACGATGATGGGATTCTATATAAAACAAGAATGGACTGCAGCTCAGCGCCACAAGTAGCTGAAGAGTTCCTAATTCTTATAAAAGAAAGAGACAGTGAGAAACTACAAAAAGATCCTATTATTTTAGAGTCTGGCGTACCATCAAACATAGCCGCACTTGTTACTGTGGTCACAACAAGCTTAGCTACACAAACAGGTAGATACTCCAACGTCAATCCTTTACAACTATATAAAGCACTAAGGGCGGAATATTTCAACATTCAGCTACTCATTTATTCATTAGGTACAAACTCACCAAACCTCTCTACTCCACAAATTGACAATAGTATAACCAGACTCATACAAAGCACTGGAAACATAAACTTAATCATCAAAACTCTTTTAAAAAACAATTCTGTTTCTTACCTAAAGCTTCCACAACAAGTCTTCTTAAAAAGTTTTGATAAAAACTTTAGTGCTCCGAACCCTAACACAAATAGCATCTATATCTATCCACAAAAACTGAAAGAGTCAGCCGATTTTATTCTTAAACGCTACAGTTGGAAGATATTAGGAGATGAAAATGCTTCGACTGCTGAAGCAAAACGTTTATTGCTAAATTTTTTGAGACATGTTGCACAAGAATAGAATATCTTTACTTTATAAATTAAAATTTTTATGTACAAATCATGTTTTCAACTAGAATCATCCTAAAAATTGAAATTTTTATTTGGGGATTAGTTTTCTCTTTAATCCCTGTTTATTTATTTCAAAAAGAAATTTTTCAATTTAATTTGGAATACACTAAATTCTGCATGCAACTGCAGTAGTTATTTCATTTTTACCATTTTATTTTCACTTTGATCTAAAGACACATACTAAAAAAAGACTCTTACTGTTCATGTGCTCAATGTCGCTATTTTTATTTGTATATATTGGTGGCTTAGAACTTTTAACCTCTAATGATTTATTTTTTACAGTATTCTTAAGATCAATTGTACATGGACTCTTGGGAGCTCTTGCTGCCTTAACTGTTTTTGGTGTTATCTATTGGATACC
>CALGNA010000158.1 GCA_937958795.1 uncultured Bdellovibrionales bacterium
TGTCCCATAGGTAAGCCTTTTTTGATTGAGCGACGGGTTTTTGATGTGATTGCAGGGTCTTTATAATAGGATTTAATGCAGGCTTCATAGGCTAAATGAGAGATCCAGATTTTAGCCCAAATAATAAAAAATAAATATAAAGGCCCTAAGAAGGCAAGAAGTAAAGATACAAGTGAAATAAGGCCTTCGATTGAAGATTGGCCCTTTTTATTAAATATGGTTTTAAGTGAAGTTGAATGTAGTAAATTTAATTTCATAAATATAAAATCATTTTATAAAATAAAAATTATCGACCTTGTGAAGATGCATTCTCACTAAAGTTACTGAAGTCTTTTTCAGAGTACATAGATCGATTTATAGTATTGATGCGACGGTCTGTTCCTCTGCCTTGCAAGGCCCCTGTTACATTTGCTAACTGCGCACTCACTGTTTGTCCAAGTACTCTTGTGATTCCAATAGCGGAAACTGATATTAATGCTACAAGGATAAGGTACTCCGTTAAGCCCTGACCATTTTTGTTTTTAAATAGATTGAGCTGATGTTTGTTGGTTTGTTTGAGGAGCTTAAGCTCATTTCTTCTTTTTTTCATAGAAATTAACTTTTGTTTTCTAAGGATCTTACTGCGCTCCTTTATAGTTAGGTAAGCTATGTTTTTTTCAAAAACTTCGATTGGATTTAAGTTTGTAGGCATTTTTTTCTCCCTGCTTAGTTTGGGAGCGTTTTAAAAAGACCTTGGAGATTGTGAGTAAAACTTTTTATGCTGGGTAGGACAGTTTTAAGTTTTTAACTCCAAAGCCTTTTTAAGTTGCTCATGCCAGAGTTAATACAAAATTAGTACCTACCTTATTCAGGTTTTCTTTCTAGTAAGGTCGTCCGGGTTGTCCAAGTATTAGAATTTAAAATAGAAAAATCTATTTAAACTTAATAGCAACCGGTAGGTGCAACGGTGGTGAGCAAAGCAGTCAAAAGCTTATTTTAAAAAACAGATAGAATAACTTTTAATTATTTATTTTTTAATGCCTACAAACAGAGTTAAGCGTTCAAAAAGTAACATGAACCTTTTGTGGGTCTAGATTTAAGACTGAGCTGCTAGCTCAGCTTTCTTCTTTTCAGCAGCAAGCTTTTCTGCTGCTTTCTTTTTATTTCTAGCAGATAGGGGTTCTTTCATTTTGCGTCTGTTTAGAAGTCTTTTTGTGTGGATTTTCTTTAGAAGCTCTGAAGCCTCTTCTTGAAGATTGTTTTCATAAATAAATTGATAGAAAACTTTTAGCTCTGCACTGTTTCCAAACTTCTTGAGGTTAGAAGGGATTGTTTCTAAGTGTTGAAATTTAATGTTGCCATCATTTGTGAGTTCAATTGGTTTCATTATAAATCCCTTAGATAAAAATTAGTTTGGTTAAAAATAGGAAAAATATCCTAAAACCCGTATTTTGAGCTTAAAAAAAAGCCTGGCCTAGGATAGAGAGAGGTAAGCCAGGAGTCAATTCCGGCTCAGTAAATCAAAGAGGTCGTTTAGAGTGTTTATTAAATTAGACGGAAAAGAACTTTCAGGTCAGTTGGTGCAAAAGCTTGAAGTTGAGGCAAGGGCCTTTGAAGCATCAAATGGGAAAAAGGTCGGCCTTGGTGTTTTGCTTGTGGGTGGAGACCCTGCCAGTCAGGTTTATGTTGGACATAAAGAAAAGATGGCCACAAAACTTGGGTTTTACTCATTGGTTCAAAGGCTTCCTGAGGATTGCTCCTCTGATGATGTAAGGGCAGCTATCTTAGGCTTGAACCAAAACCCCGATATTCATGGTTTTTTAGTACAACTGCCTTTGCCAAATCACTTAAAAGATTTAGACCCCTTGTCTTTAATTGATCCTTTAAAAGACGCTGATGGCCTTACAGCAGAAAATTTAGGACTTATGGTTCACCAAAAAGCACATGCTGAGCCCTGTACCCCTAAGGGGATTATGAGCTTGCTTAGAGCTCATAACTTTGACTTTAATGGAAAGGAGGCTGTTGTGGTGGGTCGTAGTGCTATTGTAGGGTGGCCTATGGCTCAAATGCTAACCCAAGCCAATGCGACTGTTACGGTTTGTCACTCACGTACTAAGGATCTTAAAACCCACTTAAAAAGAGCAGATCTTGTTGTTGTGGCTGCGGGTAAGCCTGAGTTTTTATCCGCCCATGACTTCAAAGAAGAGGCATGGGTTGTTGATGTTGGAGTCCATAGAAAAGACAATAAAAAACTATGTGGTGATGTAAAGTGGGATGAAAATACAGAATCGCTCCTTGGAGCGCAGTCTCGTGTACCTGGTGGTGTAGGTCCGATGACAGTTGTTACTTTAATGGCCAATGCTCTTGGACTTGCTCAAAAACAATCAGGGTTTAAAAACTTAAATTAAAAGGTGTATCTTAATGACTGAAGAATTAAAAAGAACTCCCTTATTTGAATTCCATAAGGAAAATGGAGGACGTCTTGTTCCTTTTGCTGGGTGGGAAATGCCAGTTCAGTATGAGGGAATACAAAAAGAGCACTTAGCCACTCGTTCAGGTTCTGGTCTATTTGATGTTTCTCATATGGGTGAAATTAGAATTACGGGGCCAGAAGCTTTAGAGGCGGCAGATTATATTACAACTCAAAAAGTGACTGATCTAAAAGAAGGAACATCTCAGTATAACTTGCTTCCAAATCATAGTGGAGGTCTCGTTGATGATTGTTTGGTCTATAATTTTGAAGATAAAAAAGATTACCTATTTTGTGTCAATGCCTCAAATACTGAAAAAGTATGGAGCTGGCTTAATGATGCCCTTAAATTAGAAGAAAAATTTGATATTGTACTTTGGCAAGACTCTACAGAGTGGGGGCAGATTGCTCTACAGGGGCCAACTAGTTTTACGATTTTAGATAAAATAAACCCTGAGGTTTCTAGCTTAAAAAATTTTGAATTTAAGACTTTTAAACTTTTTAACGTTGAGTGCGTTGTAGCCGCAACAGGTTATACAGGCGAAAAAGGTGTCGAGATATTTGTCCCTTGGAATGAGACAAATGGTGTTTGGCACGGGCTTTTAGAGCAAGGTGCTGATCTTGGAATAAAGGCTTGTGGGTTAGGAGCTCGGGATACTTTAAGAACAGAAGTTGCTTTTAGTTTATATGGTAATGAGATTGATGATAACTCGAATCCATTTGAGTGTAGGCTTTCTTGGGCAATCGATTTAGATAAGCCTGATTTTGTTGGAAAAGCGGCTTTGTTAAAAAAGAAAGAAGAAGCCACAAAAAAACTTGTCGGACTCAAGTTAAAAGCTAGAGGTGTTCCCAGACACGACTACCCGGTCTACCAAAATTTGGAAGAGGCTAACCCAATAGGGGTCGTAACCAGTGGGACCCATTCTCCAAGTTTAGATATCCCAATCGCAATTTGTAAGGTCCCTAAATCGGTTCAGTATGGGGATGAGCTTTTTGTTGAGATGAGAAATAGACGTGTCGCAGCAGAGGTGTGCAAATTACCCTTTTATAAGGCAACACCAACGTAGTTCCATTTGAGGTAAAAATTATGGCATTTCGCGTACCAGCAGATTTATATTATACTAAAGATCATGAGTGGGCTCTAGTGGACGAGAATATCGTTACAGTTGGAGTGACTGAGTTTGCTTTAGATGCCCTTGGGGACATTACTTTTGTAGACATTAAAGATGCTGGAGACAAAGTAACCCAGCATGAGCCATATGGTTTTATTGAAAGTGTAAAAGCTGTTAGTGATCTATTTTCACCAGTTGGTGGAACTGTAGTTGAAGTTAATACGGCTGTTTTAGACAATCCTTCTTTGTTAAATGATGATCCGTGGAACGAAGGTTGGATTTTAAGAATTGAGATGGAGGCTGAAAAAGAGCTTGCCAACTTAATAAAAGCTCCTGAATATAAGAAACTTATTGAAGCATAATCTATGTGCCCGAGTGGTGAAATTGGCAGACACGCTAGACTTAGGATCTAGTGCTTTACGGCGTGGGGGTTCAAGTCCCTCCTCGGGCACCATTTTTAAAAGAACTATTTTAAATACCTTGAGTTGTAGAAAATTTACTGATTATTTCATAATTACTGATTAAAAATATTGATACAGTTTGAACACTACTTATTAAAACTATTAGGTTTAAATAGTTAAGCTAACAAACTTATTTAAACAAAGCCTGGCAAATGAGTGTCAATATAGAAGATTGCAAGCAAGTGCAAATTAGAGCTCTTGCTCAGTTGTAATTTTAGTTAAAAAGGGCTGTTTTTATTTAGAAGCCTCTGCTTTAAGGCGTGCATTTTCAGCTCTAAGTTCTGCATTTCTAGTTATGAGGTATTCGTTTTCAGTTTGAATATCTTCTTCGGTGTTTGTTTTGTTGCAAGTGATTTGTAAGACTTCATTTGCGCTTTTAAGTTCAGAGTTTTCTTTGCGTAAGTTATCAACGGTTAGTTCTAACCTTAACTTTTCTACTGCTAAAGGAGCTATAACTTCTTCTTTAATTTGAGTTAGGAAGGAGGTTGTTTTTAAAGTCTCAGGGTCAGTAGATAATAAATTTTTATCTACACAGCTTGCTTGTTTAAATTCACCATTTGAATAAGTATATTTTGAGCAACTAGCTGGTTGATAATCCTCTTTAAACGAATAGCTAGATTGACTACCTGTTTCGTCACTGTAATAAACGAAAATTGCATTAGTATCGCTATTGTCTCCTTCTGAAGTAAAAACAACCTTTTCTATATAAATCTTATCGTGAAGGTTGGCTGTTGCATCATAAAATAGTCTAGCTGCTTCGTTTTTATTTACATAACTAACGTCTGCGCGTTCAACTGAGTTTTCAGTAGGGTCGCTGTTATGGACTTCTATTATTGTTCCGAGCCCTTGTCCCAACCCAGTCTGCGAAAAGACCACTGTTATAGCGAAAAATAAAAAGGCTTTTAAAATAAGTTTCATAAGGTTTCTCCAAAAGGGATTGTTAGTTCTGACTTCACTCTAGTGTATTGATCTGGGAATAGTATTTGAATTATAAAGTTTACATAGGCTCTAATAGCTTTAAAATAGAGGGCTTCTGGAGAGTTCGTTTTAAGCCAAGCCTTACTTAAATCTCTAGTTTTAAAAAAGTTTTATAAATTTTTTAAGAAATTGAGTTTTTTTTTGTCAAAATTGCTTTAGATCCTAATGACTTAAGACAGCAGAGGTGGACCAATCCACTATACCTATTGAAGCTATGGTGAAAGTTTTTCAAAGGATTTGGATTTATGACAGCTGTGGTTTGGACACTTGTAAGTCTTGTAGTTGCCTTTTTTTTCCCAAGAATTTTGATTCATACATTAGGTGAAGCACATCCTGTGACTTCTTACCTGTATATGTATGGCTTAGGCTTTATGGTCTTTTTGATAGGCTTAGTGGTTGTGCTAAGGTTTGGAGCCTGTCGTCCAAACGAAAGGCCCTTAGATGCTTTTTGGTTCAAAGTTATGATCGGTGGTTTTGTATTTTTCTTAAGCCTGCATGGTCTTTGGATTTTATTAGCTTTAAAAATGCCTTTGGCGCCTCAGTTAACAGGTGCTTTGTTTTAAGTTTTTTATAAGCAGATCATTTTATACCTAAAATAATAGATTAATTTAGAGAAGGATAAGTTTGTATGGGGTCTTTTGGGATTGAGTTAGATAGCTCCTCGATGATGGTTATTGGTTTAGTCGTTGTTTTATATGTTGCTATGATAACCATTTTTGGGGGTTATTTTGCGCGATTTAACTCAAATATTAATGACTTTTTCTATAGTGGTCAGAGATTTTCTTGGTGGTTACCTGCTGCAAGTATGATTGCAACAGGTATTGGGTCTTATAGTTATTTAAAATACTCTGAGCAGGGTTTTAATACAGGTATGAGTAGTGCACTAAACTATATGAATGATTGGTTTATTATACCTTTCTTTATGTTTGGGTGGATGCCAATTGTTTACTACTCTAGGGTAAAGTCGATCCCAGAGTATTTTGAGAGAAGATTTAATAGAACAGCTCGATATATCTCTATGGTCATTATTTTGGCTTATATGTTTTTCTACATAGGCTATAACTTATATACGATTGGTATTGCAGTTGAAGGTATGTTTGGTTTTAGGCAATTGTATTTTGTTCCCATACTTGGATTATTCTTAGGTCTTTATGTGACTTTTGGTGGTCAGACAGCTGTTATTTTTACAGATCTGTTCCAAGGTGTGATGCTTTATCTAGCCGGCGGTATAGCAATTATGGCTGGGATTACAGCCCTTGGTGGTTTTGATCAGTTTTGGCAATGGTTACCAACGACTCATAGATTGCCTTTTGTGCATCTAACAGAGAATCCAAAATTTAATACAGCTGGACTGTTTTGGGGAGAGGCCTTAGCAGGGAGTATTGCGTTTACGTTTATGAATCAGGGTTTCTTGATGCGTTACTTAACGATCAAGAGTGTGAACGATTGTAGAAAAGCAGCACTTTGTAATGTTCTTGTCACTTTGCCAGTATCAGCAATTATTGTTGGAGCTGTAGGTTGGATTGGAAAAGCTCTTATTATGAAGCAAAGTGCAACTGGCGGAGCTTTAGCTGGTTACAGTTTTATTGATATTCAGAATACCTTTCATACTTTTATAGTCGTCTGCTGGGCAACAGTGAAGCATAATCCATGGGTTTTTGGTTTTGTTATTGCAGCCTTAATGGCGGCATTAATGTCTACCATTGATACTTTAATCAATGCATGTGCAGCCATTGGTATTTATGATTTGTATAAGCCTCTCTTTAAGCCAGATGCCACGGATAAGCATTATCTGTTTGCCGCTCGAGTCGCATCCATGATCGCTACTGGGATTGGTCTTTCGCTTGTGATTTGGTTTAATCAACAGAAAGGGTCTTTGATGTCCATACACTATAAGGGCATTATGGTTATCATCCCTGCTATTGTAACGACCATCTTTTTAGGTGCCTTTTGGAAAAGGTTTCATGCAAATGCAGCCTGTATATCTATGGTTGCTGGAAGTATTCTAACTTTAACAACAGTCTGGTTTCCAAAAATGATTCAGCCTTTAGCTTGGTTTGTTCAGGGGCCACAAAATGGTGAATACATTTATATGAGAGCACTTTTTGGAATGGTTATAACAGCCATTATTGGAGTAGCAGCAACCTTTATGTTAAAGCCAGGTGAAAATGAATCTGAAGTAGGTTTAACAATAGGCGAGCTGGATCAAGCCATGATAAATTACAAAGGATCAGGTGCAGCAGCTAACCATAAGGTTGGTAAAAAGATTCATGGTTTAGCAGTAAAAGAGCTTAAGAAATTTGATGAAGGCTTTGTTTACTTAAACGAAAAAAGCTTTGATGTTTTAAAAGCAGATAAGAAAGATATGGTCTATGTGTCGGACAATAGATGGTTCCTTGGTGGTT
Organism: uncultured Bdellovibrionales bacterium; assembly: GCA_937958795.1. GTDB lineage: Bacteria > Bdellovibrionota > Bdellovibrionia > Bdellovibrionales > UBA1609 > CALGNA01. The sequence continues at coordinate 7,406 of CALGNA010000158.1, forward strand.
TAAGGTCTGAGCACTTAATAGCTCGTTTAGATAATACTTTAACGGAAAAAGAGATTGGATTACATCCTGATACAAGAGAGAGAGCTTATCTTGTAAAAGGAAATCCTGTTTTTGTTGAAAAAATTATTTAAAACTCCTATTCGTCATAAAGTCTTGATTCATTCAAGCGTCGAAAAGATATTCCTTTTGATCTCAACTTCGCAAGGTTGGGATGCGTGGTTTACAACTGGCACTGTGTTTGAATTTGGCTTAGAAAAGACAAAATTTGTTTGGAAGAACTGGGGTGCAGATCAAGTTGATGCTGAAGCTTCTGTAAAAATTGAAGAAATTATTCCGAATAAAAAAGTTCTATTCTATTGGAATTATACACTTGAAGGTGGTCCTACCAAGGTTCTTTTAGAGCTTGAAGCTAAAGATCAGAATAGAACCATTCTTTCTGTCACTGAGAGCGGTTACCCAATGCACACCAAAGGCGAAGAGATGCTTATTGAATGCTCTACTGGGTGGGGAGAGGCTTTAACTCTTATTAAATTCTATGCTGAACACGGAATCAGGTATTAAACAGGCCTTTTATTGAGCTTTAGTATTTTAAAAATAATCAATAATATTTGATACTTATAAAATATAAAACTCAAAAAATTACTAACAGTAAACTTTAACTTAAAAGTACACAGCCTTTAAGTTTTAAAAAGTCAGGCACTCGTTAAATTGAGTCTTAATCTTCTTAGGAGAGTTTAAGATGTCAGTTTGTTTGTCTCGTTTGGCTTTAGTTATATTTTGTCTACCGTTTACAGTAAATTGCTTTGCCTTGAATATTGGCTTTACAAGTCCATTTTACCAAAGTTTTTCAGATACTCATCATGAGCTTACGTACGGTGAGATAGAAGTTTTGCTTAAAGACTTTAGGCAGAAGGAAATAACCACAGATGCTGTCTCTGATTGTGAAGCTTTGGTTTTTATTCTTTCTGAAACAAAGTACTATAATGATCAAGATTTTAAGTTTGATGTTCAGTTAGTTAAAGAAGAGGGAGTCATTCATGAGCTTATGATTGAATGTGGGATTGATATAAATCCA
>CALGNA010000159.1 GCA_937958795.1 uncultured Bdellovibrionales bacterium
GGCCTCAGGAGAGTTTTCTAAGCCCCTGACCTTGACGCGACACCTATTCTCATTTATCCAGGTCTCTTCTGGGAGATACAAAATGGCAAAGAAAAGAGGCAAAGTTAGAATCATTACACTTGAGTGCACTGAGGCAAGAGCCCTGGGTAAGTCTCCATCTCGTTATACAACTAAAAAGAACACTCAAACTCACCCAGAAAGGCTTGAGAAGAAAAAATACAACCCAGCCCTTCGAAAACATACGGTTCACAAAGAAATTAAGTAAAAGCTTCTTTTCACTACGCTTTCAAAAGACCTCAAAACCCTTGTTTTGGGGCTTTTTTTTGACTTTTATTCTCAATTAAATCATCTAATGAGTCATGATAAGCCCTGTTTATACAAATTTAGGCCCGATGGCTGTACCGCTCCTACTCTGCTCAACCTTATGTATTGCCATACTTATAGAAAGATCTCTTATATGTCTCTTTACTCGTCATAAAAAAGCCACAAACTTACGAGATCAAATACTCTCAGAAAAGCTTCAGTTTCCATCTCCGCTGTTTAATCACCTCAAAACATCTAAAGACCTTTTTATTCAAGCCTTTCTAAAAGTCCAAAATACCACCCCTCAATTTCGTTGGAATTATTTAAAAAGACTCTCTCGACAGTTCCATACACGATTAGGTTTACTGAAAACCATTGTTGCTGTTGCTCCGTTATTGGGAATACTTGGAACCTTATTTGGTCTTATGACTTCATTCTCTGGATTTAAAGACACGACTCAGATAGCAGAACCTGAAGTCCTGCTGTCTGGCCTTAGTGAAGCCATAGGTACTACAGCTCTCGGACTCATTATTTCTGTTGTAGCCTTAGTCATTCATAATATTTTTCAAGCCTATGCTATAAGTCAGACTCAAAGTTTAGAGGCCTTTTTTACACAAATTGAAGAAGTTCAGTTTTCACAATTCATTCCAGATAATGTATCGCAAAAAACAACCGGAAGTAAACAAAATCAAAAATTAGTACCTACCTCACCTGAGGTTATCTAAAGTTGAAATCACCCTTTTCAAGCAATACACCATCAGACTTCTCTATATCTTCCAGCTCACTAACTCCAGAAGAGCAACCAGAGGTAAATTTAGTTCCTCTTTTAGATAGTCTGTTTCTACTTTTATTCGTTTTACTACTCATTGTTGCTCAATCAAAAAGTAGATCTTCTATTCATCTGGATTTACCGCAAGCAAGCCAAGCGACTCCAATGGATAGTGACTTTTCCACTCTTAGCCTAGATGGGTCAGGCCATTATCATTTTGGAAAAAATAAAACTCAAAACCTAGTGGACCTAAAGACCACCCTACTATCTTTACAAAATGAAAATAAAAAACTTTTATTTCAAGCTGATGCCAACTTGCCCTATAAAAAAATAATCGAAACTCTGGACCAATTTAAACTGTGGGGACTTACTAAAATAGCCCTTGAAACAAACCTAAATAAAACCATTGTTAAAAAAACAAAATGAACATATCGACTCATTCAAACCATCTTTATGAATTCAAAACTAAATCACACTTGATTTTTCCTATTTGTTTATTCGCAGCACTGAGTCTTCAATTAGGACTCTTTGGTTTATTACAAAATAAGTTTAGTTTTAAGGAAGCTAGAATACAACTTAGTGAATCACAGCCCTTTGTAATTTCTATAGAAAACAATCCCTCTAAGGCATTACAATCAAAAAATCCAACGCTCACTAAGCCTCGCATAAAAAACAAAACTCCATCTATAATGCCAAAAAATAATAACTTAAATCTTAACAAACTAAAAACCGAGTCCTTAAAAAAAACTTCTACAAATAAAGCAAAGAACAAAACTCAACTCATTCAGACAGCAAAACTGATCAATCACTACCAACCAAGATATCCAAGAATTGCTGAAGAAATGGGCCTAGAAGGGGTTGTAAAACTCTCTTTAATTATTTTGGCTGATGGAACTGTAGGACATTCTAAGCTTCTCAAAAGCTCAGGCTATAAAATCTTTGATAAAGAAGCCATAAAAGAAATTAAAAATTATAAATTTGTTCCTGCAAAAGATACGAATGGAAACAATATCAGGAGCTCACTTATACAAAATGTTGTTTATAAATTAAACAACACATAGACCACTTAAAGTCTTTCCTATTTTTATTCTCATTAAATTTAAATTAGATTCGTCTTTTGGGTTTTCTAATAGGGCTCTCAGCAGAGAACAAACAAGCCCTTCGTGGCAATGACTTTGAAATAAAATAGATTAAACTGATGGCTTCCTAATGACAGCATCATCAACCTTGGAAACATCTACTAAAGTTAGAAAATCAATTGATTTAAGCTCATAATCAATACCAGGTTCCACAAAAAACTGTGCTTTTGCTTTTACATACATTTTCATTAATGGCGGCACTTGTCTTGAGAGTTGTCCGATTTCTTCTTCAGTCAAATTAGAATAAAAGGCCTCTGCCTCTTTTATCCAATCTCCTTTATATTGATTAGCCTCAAAGGGCAAAGCCTTTAAATCAGGCACCAACAAACCCTTAGATTTAATATATGAGTAAGCCTTATAAGCCTCTTCAATTTTATGTGTCCATAAAGAAGAACACCCGATAAGATATTCTGCCTTAGAAACCCTAAGGTACTCCGACAAGCCTCTCCATAAGAGAGTGATGATACCACCTGTTCTGTGATCAGGGTGAACGGTAGCTCTTCCCATTTCAATTTTGTGGCCTTCTATTTTTAAAACCTCTGATAAATCAAACTCTTTGCCTGAATAAAAATCTGTTGTTTTTAAACTCGATAAAAATCGATACGTACCCAAGACTTTAGATGTTTCATTTTCTTTAATAATGAGATAATCACAAAAATGATCATACTCATCAAAATCAAGTTCTTCATCATTTAAACACTCATCAACCATATTTACTGAATAAACTTTATATCTTAAAGCATAGGTCTGATAAAGTTCTTCCCAGGTATCTGCTACCTTAATAGTATACTTTGGAAGGTTAATGCAAAAATTAAACTGAGGCTTCCAATCAGGAGATAAACCCTTTAAATCGACAAGGTATTGTTTTGGATCAGCTATGGCCTCTTTTACTTGCATTCAGATCATCTACCTTTAGAAAAATTAAAAAACAACAGAAAATCAATATAACCCATAGGCTTGTAATGAGTAAAGTCGCTCTCTAAAGCCCACAAAGGGCCTCACAGACTCATACCAGCGTCAAACACCTAGAAGTGCACATCATAATCGTATATAATCTCTAAATTATGAGCATTATTGAAAAACGGAATATAGATAAAATAACTCACCTTACCCAAAAAAACCTTAAGTCACTTTGGCCCTCTGATAACCTTAAAGAACTAAAGCTCCATACAAATGGTGAAAATATTACCTTTGAGTGTACATATGAAGACCTTAAAAAAGACCTTAAAACATATGCTAGAGTTACCGAAATGACTCGAAGAACTTCAGATCAATTAACTGCAGAATTAGACTGGATAGCCTATTTGCGAAACGAAGGCCTTAGTGTTGCAAGTCCTATTTTAAATATCAAGAATAGCTACTTATCACAATTCTCAACAGGTGAAGACAACTATGCACTTTCGCTGTTTAAAGAAGCACCTGGTGTTCAACCTGAAAAATCTGATCTTTCACAAGAGCTTATAGCAAGTAAGCTTGGAACCTATTTAGCAAAAACCCATAAGCTTACGCAAAAATATAAAAGCAACCCAAACACAAAACGTCATGACTGGAGTCAATCACCTCATGTTCAACAAGCCGCTCAAATTATATCAAAAAACAACCCAAAGATGCTTGATGAGTGGCTAAAGTATTTAGAATGGTGGAAAGCTCTTGCAAAAGAAAATGAGCTCTTCCTTGTTCATATGGACTCCCATACCGGAAACTTTAACATTACAGATTCTGGGGATATTACTCTTTTTGATTTTGATGATTGTGCCTTTAACTTTTTTACTTATGATTTAATTGTTCCATTACTAAGCTTTGAAAATCAAAACCCTGATAAAAACCTGTTCCAAAAAATTGAAACTCACTTTTTAGAAGCTTATCAAACTGAACACAGCATTGACCCAATTTGGATTAAAAGAATACCTCTCTTCAAAAGACTTAGAACACTAGAAATGTACGCTTGGCACATCCAAATGTTTGGGCCACCTACTTCTCAAAAAAGAATCGATTATTTTAAAAAACTAGAAACCTCATCTCTTGAGACCATGAGTTTATTTTAGATTTTGTTAATAAAAAGACCCTAAACTCCATGAGCCTTAAGTTCATCAAGTGCATCTTTCCAATGAATCATTCTAATACCATCAGACGTTATTTTTTCAACTGGATCTAAACTTACAAGCCAATATTGATTCACGATATTTTCTTCTTTTAAAGCCCTAAGACCGCTTAAGTAAGATTCTTTAGCTTGCAAAGAACTCTTAATCTCAATAGCAAATTCATCAGATAAAATTAAATCAACTTCCTTTGAAGATGTACTTCTCCAGTACTGTAAATCCCATTTTTTCTTTTTTATTAAATTTAAAAACCTTATTTCATTAATAAAAAAATGTTCAAAAGCTTGGCCAAAAACATCTGTTTTAGGATTTATTTCAAATTGTCCTCTAAGTTGATTTGCTACACCTAAATCAAAAAAATAAAGCTTTGAACGAGAAATAGCTTTTCTCTTTTTTGTTTTAACAAAAGGCTTCAATTCATAAGCAACCAAGCTATCAATAAGCACTTGAATATATTCTGCAACAGTACGTGCAGGCACACCGGACTCTCTTGAAATATTTGAGTAATTGATTTCTCCGCCTTGAAAGATTGCCATTGTTTCTAAAAATGATGTAAAGTTTTCTAGTTTTCTAACATAGGCTTCTGCTTTGATTTCTTCAAAAAGATAGAGATTTAAATAGTTCTCTAATTCATCTAAAAAAAAGTCAGACAAATAAATAGCAGGTAACCCCCCACGCCGTAAGTACTTATTTAATTCAAAGTTAGGAATTTCAAAATGTGATAGTGGTAAAAAATCTTGTCTCCAGGCACGACCACCAAGTAAATTAATGCCTTGGCTTTTCAGTTTTTTAGCACTACTTCCCGTTAGTAAAAACCTTAAATCATCTTCTTCGATCAACTGGTGAACAGCATTCAATAACATAGGAGCTTTTTGAATCTCATCCACAACAACGATAGAGCGAGGTTGAAGTTTCTTAGCTTTAATCTCCTGCAAAAAAGACCCTGGATTAGCCAAGTAAAGTCTTTGAAGATTAAGGTCTAAAAGGTTTATATAATGAGCCTCTGGAAGGCTCTTTTCTATCCAGCTACTTTTTCCAGTTTGACGTGCTCCAAATAAAAAATGACTTTTTCTCTCTAGAATAGACTTTAAGTTTAGGGCTCTTTGAAAAAACATAACTATATACTGCCAATTATCATGATAATCCGCAATACATAGTCACAAAATACAGATGAAAGCTTATGAAAAAACACAAACTATAGGCCCCTCTCTATTCTACTAAGAATAATATGAAACAATATTAATAGCTTACAACGGTAGAATAGAATCCAAGAAATCAGTATAGATCCATTCAACTGACTCACACTGAAACAAATTAAACCTAATCTAAAGAGTATCGAGCCTTCCACGACTCAGGCACACCTAATTTAAGAGCATACAGATACCTAATAATTTGGCCGTGGTGCTGAACTTCATGTTCTAGAAAATCTAATGCAATTTCTAAATTATAACTCTCAACCTGAGTTACAAATTCACGCAACAGCAACGAAGACACTTCAAAATGTTTTACTAACTCTTCCTTGATGTGGTTTTTTCATAAGACATAGGACAATCAAAACCCTGGCATTCTCCAGCCTTTAAAGCCTTTTAATCGATCTAAAATTATTTTCATTTTTCCTATTCACTTCATTTAGAAGCTACATATAATAATCATAATGTTTTTTTAGATTTACGCTTAATTTACACTCAACAATTTATGATTAAAAACAAGCACAACAAACCAGTATGTCTATTTTTTGAAGCACTTTTTCTATTATGTACACATACTTAATTTTGCAAAAAAATGGAGGTGGCAGGCGGATTCGAACCGCCGTAGGCGGATTTGCAGTCCGCAGGATAGCCGCTCTCCCATGCCACCTAATATCAGTCTGAAGCTTACGCTAAATCAAAGACAAAAAGCCTTAGAAGAGACCTCTGTTTTGTACCAGATAGAACTCCTTGGCAAGAGCAATTGACCCTCAGGCTCTACATGGAACGCAGCATATGCTGATTTTCTATGGCCCACCTATAGGCTTTTTGAAAATCTGGTTTTCCAATCAGATTTGTGCCTCGTCTAATAGCATATAAATAGGCTAATTTAAGAACTGCTTTTTTCCTGCGCTCAGATAAGCCTTCTGGCAAACACCAAGCCAAATCGAGACTCCCAAGAGTCCTTGCCGTAGACTCCAAAAGATCTTCAAGCTCGTCCTTATCAAATAGGATCCTAGCTTTTTGAACTTCAGCATAAACATCTAATAAACTGACTTCTCTTTTTTGCTTGGGCCACTCTCCTGTAAAGGCACACATTTCAAATCGATCCAACAAAGGACCCGATAGCTTCTCAAGTGAAGATCGACACCTCTTCAAACTTCTCATACAATTTAACATTTTTTTTGGCTCTAATTTTCCACAGGGACAAAGGTTTGTTGTTGCTAGGGTTAAAAATCTTGTTGGAAAAGTCTCCACTTTGCCTACACGGCTCATAGTTAAAACCCCATCCATCATAGGCTCTCGTAAAGCTTCTAAAACCTGAGGTTTAAATTCTAAATACTCATCTAAAAGCAAAACCCCTGAGTGTGCCCTTGAAATCTCACCAAAAAATAAATTCTGACCTCCTCCAATCAGTGACCCCATAGGTAAACTGTGATGAGGATTTACAAAGGGCCTCCAATGTAAATCCTTACCCATAATTTGGCTCAC
>CALGNA010000160.1 GCA_937958795.1 uncultured Bdellovibrionales bacterium
CTGGCATTTCCAATTGGCTATGGAGTCATGGACTATGTTCAAACCAAAAGAAAAAACCCAATTTCAATTCTTGGTGTGGTCAATACTCTCTTAACGGGTGGGCTTGCCCTTATGAAAACGGGTGGCATTTGGTTTGCTATTAAAGAAGCAGCCATACCTTTTGCTATAGGTGTTTTTGTCCTTGTAACTTTACGCTTTAAAAAGACAGCCATTGAAAGCTTCCTTAATATGTCAGGTATTCTAAAGTTTGATCTTATTAACCAAATTGCACAAGAAAAACAAAAAACATCTGAATTAAAAAAGCACTTTCAAAAATGCACCCTCTTATTTGGGGCCTCTTTTTTTATCAGTGCTATTCTAAATTTTATTATTGGAATCCTAGTTTTTAAACCAATAGATTCAAACCTTGCAGCAGCTGCCCAATCTCAGGTCTTAAACGATCAAATCGCTAAGATGACCTGGATGGGTTACGTTGGGATTTCTTTACCACTCATGCTATTTACAGGTTTTATTCTCTGGTATCTTTTTAAGGGCTTAAATAAAATTACAGAGCTTAAAATGGAAGACTTGATGGCTCTCTCACCAAAACAAAAAGCTCTTCTCGATGAAAAACAAAAATCTGAGTTAAATACTGAGCCTGAAAATTAAAACCTACCTCTTCTTGCCTATCTCTTTTTAAAGAGCTCAGCGGCTTCAGGTATAGGGTACTTTTTCTGGATTTTTTCAAATCGATTTTGATCTTTTTGAAAAGACTTCCTCTTTTTTTCAGTTTGCTTTTGTTTGTTTTTACTATCTCCGGCACCCAAGGTGACCCACTGCTGGGAACGGTTGTATTTGCGAGCCTCTTTTCTGACTCGGAAATCCTGATAAGCCTTACGTTGCTTTTCTTTTTCCAGTGCTTTTGTCTCACGAGCACCTTTAATTTTTTTACGCGCTTCTTCCCGAATTTTATCTGACTTTTTAGATTTATCTTCGTAATCCAAGAAATCCTGATAACGCGAAAGCCATTCATCGGTCTTCACGTCAAAGCTGGCAAATGACATTTGCCCTATTATGCCTAGCGATATAAACAACAAAACCCTTAGTAGTCCCATTACTATACTGTAGCATTTTTTTAATAAATAGGGAGCCCTCATGACAGAAATTTTACTAAACCTCACTGAATTTGGCCTAAAGACACTTCTCATCGTCATAGCCATTATAGTAGTTTTTGGCTTCATTCTTACAGCCTCCATTAAGGCAGGTGTTTCACAAAACAAATCTAAAGGTTTTACACTTGAAGATTTAAGCAAAAAGCTTAAAAAAAATAAAACTCTCATTTTATCAGCTTTGGCTTCTAAAAAAGACAAAAAGAAACTTCTTAAAACAGCGAGTAAGGAAAAAAAATCACTAGATCCTAAACCTAAAATGTTCGTCTTGGAGTTTGACGGTAACATTAAAGCTGAAGGCGTGACGAACTTGGCCGAAGAAATCAGTATGCTCCAGCAAATTGCCGAACCAGGCAAAGATCAAGTAACACTTATGCTAAAAAGCCCAGGTGGCATGGTTTCTGCCTACGGTTTAGCTGCTGCTGAGCTCCTAAGACTTAAAGCCACTAATATTTCCTTAAACATATGCGTCGATCAGGTAGCTGCAAGCGGTGGTTACTTGATGGCTTGTACTGCAAATAAGATCATTGCAGCCCCGTTTGCACTTATTGGGTCAATCGGTGTTGTAATGAGCCTTCCTAACTTTAATAAAATTTTAAAGAAAAATGATGTGGATTACGAAGTCCTAACCGCAGGAAAGCATAAACGCTCCCTCACTGTTTTTGGTGAAAACACAGATGAAGGCCGCGAAAAAACTAAAGAGCAGCTTAATGATATTCATAACCAATTTAAAGGTTTTGTAGCTGCTCATAGACCAAACCTTGATCTTGATATTGTTGCAACCGGCGAAGTTTGGTTAGCAGAAAAAGCTAAAGAACTTGGTCTTGTTGATTTACTCCAAACAAGCCAAGAATTCTTATATTCTAAATTAGATGAATTCCAAATTTTATCTCTTAAAAAACAAGAGAAGAAAAAGTTAATGGAAAAGTTAGCTGAAGCCTCAGGAAAGTTAAATTTAGCTCAAAACCTATTTAAAAAGTTCATTAAATAGGTTTCACTTAAACAGAGCACCTCTTTAAAGAGCTACTCTGTTCTGACTACTGTAGGACTGAAAGAAAACTTATACCTCTTTGGCCCCAATCATCAAAATGAAACCTAATCCTATTCTCTGGTTCCACATCTAGGTGATCTAATGACCTGATGTTGAATGGTCGTCTAAATGCTCTAAAACTTCCTCTGGCTCTTCTATTGGATAAGGAATCTTCTCAGTATGATTTATGAAAGGCTTAAAGTTTTCACCTTCTTTTTTTTCAACTCTTATTACAAAACGCTGAGCTGTCCATTTTAAAGACCCCGTGAGTTTTTCAGATCTAAGTTCTGACTTTAAATGACCCTTAAATACATATTCAAATGATTTATTCGAAATAGTAGAATATAAATCAGCCTCACCTTGAAGCCCAGAAAGAGTATAACTTTTTTTCTCTTTAGTTAGATTGAGGTGATACTTACCAATCGCCATAGCTAAAGGGCTTCTAGGGTTTTTTGCTTCCTTTGGGAAGAGCACAGACGACTCTAGAAGAAGTTCTGGTATAGAGCCACCTGATTTATCTTTCTTAACTGAGGCTTTTCCTCTATCAAGAAAAAGTTTTTCAAACCTAATTTCTGCTTGCTGAGGATCATAACGCCATTTTTTAAAATGAAAAATTCTCTCTGAATTTAATTTATAAACTAAATCCTCAACATATAAACCATCAAAACTCTCTGAAACACTCAAACCCTGACTAAAGATTTTCCATAAACTGAGGAGTGTTTGATCTAAAAAAGCCTGACTCGAAAGAGTTGATGTTTTTCCACTGCTAATACTGAGTTTATAAGCCCTGATCTTTCCTAAATTCAGTTCTTTTTCACCGAGGAGGGACCTTAAACTTAAAGGTATCAATATATATGGCGACTCTAAAAGAAAGTTTGAGTCTTCATCGGGAACAGAAATTTTTAAGTTCCTTAATCGAACACCAAACAAAGGCCACAGATTGCCTGTAAAGCTCATCTGTGCAGCTTCAAAATCAATATTAGCTGGTATGTCTTCTTTTTCAAAAGCTTTCTCTAGCCAAGTTGTTACCCTCTTGGGCGAAATTATAACTTGAGTTCCCCCTGCAACAAAAACAATCAAGAGAACAAGAGAAAGGATCGCTTTTGCAATCCCTTGAAGCTGAGTCGATGGAGTGTTTGATTCATGATCCAATGGCACGGGTATATTTTCTCCTAGATGTACTTTATTTTAAGAACCTCATACTCTTTATCCCCGCCTGGTGATTGAATTTCAACTGCATCACCGACCTTCTTCCCAATTAAGGCCCTGGAAAGTGGAGAAAAAATTGAAATATACCCAGATTTTACATCCGCCTCATCAACTCCAACAATTTGGTATTTACTTTCTTTTTCGTTATCACAATCTAAAATTGTTACAGTAGCACCAAACATAATTTTTTTTGTTTGTGGCCCTTTTATTGAAGACGGATCTACTATTTCAGCAACAGCAATCTTAGACTGTACTTCGTTAATACGAGCTTCAATAAAACCCTGTTTTTCTTTGGCAGCATCGTAATCTGCATTTTCACTTAAATCTCCGTGGCCTCTAGCTATTTCAATAGCCTTTATAACAGCAGGGCGTTCGACCTGGAGTAGATTTTTTAATTCTTCATCAAGCAAAGCTTTACCTCTAAGAGTCATTGGTTGTTTATCCATAAAGCTAAAACTCCTTCATAGCACTTTTTCAGAGAAATAAGGTATATTAGAAATGGAGTCATACATCAACAGATTTTAAACAGGATCGACCCAATGAACATAACTTCTGAAAATCACTTAGAAATTGCCAAAGAACTCCATGCGGAAGATCAGCTACCTCAGGGGCTTTTGGAGCTTAACGAAGAAGAACTCGCACAATTCCTAACTCACTTATCAAAAGAGGCCTTTCAGGCTCAAATAAAGGACCTCATAGCCCTTCCTAAGTTTATTAGAGCGTTACTCGCTATGCCCGCTTCAAATTTACTTTCTTGGCTAGACCTTTTTACAGAAGTTGAGCTCATTCAACTTCTTAACACAGCAGATCAAGATGATGCTATTGATATTCTTTCTCTCTTCGATGAACACATCCAAGAAAGCCTCCTTTTACAGCTTAAAGA
>CALGNA010000161.1 GCA_937958795.1 uncultured Bdellovibrionales bacterium
GATAAGACAAAAAAACAAAAAAAAAGAGATGTTATTTAGAGATTGGGTATGGGTCGATCTTCAGCTTAAAAAGGTCTGGCATATAGAAAACCCAAATACCGTAGATAGGACCAAAGATGATGTAAGCGAAACAGCCTCTGATAGTTACGATCTTCTTATAGATAAATTAAATATAATAAAACTGAATTCCTTTTTAGATCATATTCATAGTTATTTCAAAAGTGAGGGTTTTCATCATATTCATACACCATATTTACAAAAACAGGGGGCTTTTGAGGATTCAACACATGCCATTAAATTGAGCTATGAGTTTAATGGAAAGCTGCAAAATTCTGAGCTTCCAACAAGCCCAGAGTATGGACTTAAAAAAGCTCTGTGCTTGGGGTTTGATAAAATATATGAGCTGAAGTCCGTTTTTAGAAATCATGAGTACGAGGGTGAGCATACAACAGAGTTTTTGATTTTGGAATGGTACCGAAGCTTTTCATCTTTAGCAAAAATAGAAAAAGATATAAAGTCTTTGATTGAAAGTTTAGTTAAAAACTCTACTTCAAGTTTAAGAGATGACATTGCCTTTGAGACCTATACTTTAAATCATTTTCTAGAAAAAAACTGTGGTTTTAAGATTAAAAATCCAAACGGTCTTTTAGAGTGGAAAGAGGCCCTAGAGAAACACAATGTCAATTATGACCCTGATTCTAATTTATTAGATTTGTGGTCTCTGTTTGCCATAGAGATTTTAGATCCTGAGTTAAAAAAGATAAAGAATAAATTTATATTTATATATGACTTCCCAGAAGTTGTTGCTGCCATGTCAGTTGTGGAATCTGGTTGGGCACAAAGATTTGAGCTTTATTATGAGGGTTTAGAGTTGGCGAATGCTTATCAAGAAGAGTTTAATGTGGATGTTTTAATGTCGCGGTTAAAGGATTCAAACCGATTCGAGTCTTCAGATTTATACCCAATAATGATAGATCATCCCCCAGCTGCAGGAGTTGCTTTGGGGGTGGAGAGGTTGATGGGGTGTATATGAAAATTGTTACTAGTAGAGTTCAACTCCAAGTTCTTCCATCTCTTTGTCATAAGAGCAACTTTCAGCAACCTTTCTGTCCATAAAAAGTTCTTTTTTATTGGTATTTTTAGAGTTTTCAAAAAATAAACTTAATATTTTTATAGCTTGCGCATGGCATTCTAAATTAAAATCATAAAAATTTCTAGTACCAATAATATCAAAGAGAGCTTTATGTTGTTCAACGTGAGCTGCTTGGCTGATAATTGCACCGCTAAACAATAAACTATTAGGGCTTGAATATTTGGGTTTTAAAACTTCTGGGCATAAGTAAATAGTATGACTTACGTCGTAATAAACAAATGCTAATGTATTATTTTTGCGACTTAATCGAATAGGGTTCAGGTTTAAAATGGGTGGCAATTTTATGTAAGTGTGGTTGGAACAACCCGCAAGGCCTCGTCTTGTAAAGCTATACATAAAGTTTATTGGATTTTCAGTGTCTGAAAGTGTTGTGCAGGTTGATTCTGCTAATTCAGAAACAGAGCCTATGTAGTTCATCCAAAAAGGAGAAAGTCCAATCAACTTATGTGGATCTTTGGTGAAATTTGAAAAATTACAAACCATTTTTTTGGCAACATGAGTCTCTTCAATAATATAAGAATCGATACTTAACTCTTCAGGTGAAGGTTGAGCAAAAGTAGTTGAGTAACAAAAGCATATAGATAAAAAGACTAGAATTTTTAGAAAACACATAAAATGTACACCTCACTTAATGAGTCCTGTTTATCATGTTTAGCTCTCTTGAGATGTTTTTGTGAACAATTTACAATTAAATGTACGTATTGAATGGATTTTACAGATAAGGGCATAGTATTGAACCTATGGAGGAATTATTGTCAAAAGTATAAGTTATTTTAGAAGTGGGACCCACAATCTAGTTCATTATCAGCATACAAAAGGCAAATCTCAGATCGTTCTGTAAAGTAAACTTTTTTAACGCGTTTTTGGTCTCTTGAATTAAAGTACTCTAGATAGGGAGTTATATCACTTTTAGAATCTGATAGATTTAGTATGGCTTGAGGAGTGTGCGAAAATCTATAGTATGCTCCCCAAACAACAACACGCCCGCTTTCAAACAATACAGCATAGTTGTGATAGGAGGAGTAAAGCTCCATAACTTTTTCATCATTAAATTTAAGGCTTTTAAGAGCCTCAATCTGCCCAGGTTTGTCTCCTATTTGCAGGAAGCCTTTTCCAACACCAAGAGGAAAGCTTCCAGGAAAATCGATATTATTCCCCCAGCACTTTACACTGTGATTGCTTAATAAGACACAGATAGAGGTCAGTGTGGTTTTGATATCAACAACTTCGTATGGCCCAAGCTCAAGGTAATTTAGGTTAAGAATGTCGTTTTTTTCTAAGCCAATAGAATGCTTAGAGCTCCCTTGCCCCAGTATTCCAAAGTCATTATAGCCCCAGCACTTAAGTTTTTTGTTTGAAAATAGAGCACAATAAGAATTATCTTCATGATAAGGGCTATTTACTATCGAGAAAAGCTTAGTTGCGAGCAAATGATTTTCTCCAAAATTAATATAATCAAGTTGATCCATTTCACCAGGTTGGTTTCCAATAAACTCTTTGTTTGTTTCTTGTCCTAGTTCTCCATACAGGTTTTGTCCCCAGCATTTGATTCTACCATTTTCAAATAAAGTACACATATCATCACTAGTAGAAACTATTTGTTTTATAGGAGAGTCACCAAGGCTTAAAAAGTCTAAATTTGGTTCTCCATTACTGCCTAATGGCGAACTGAAGTGTCCCCAGCACTTAAGTCTTCCACTTTCAAAAAGGGCACAGGCATGCAAAGATTTGAGGGTCATATCAACAACAGCTTCATCAGTCTTGAAGTCTATAAAATCTAAATTTTGAATTGCATTAAAATCTGTTAGTTTGATTATATTTGATGCAGAATCTGCATTTTGTTCTGAAAGCGGAGAGTATATTTGGTCATATTCCCCAAGGCACTTTACTTTTTTATTTTTAAATAAAAAACAGATTGTTAGGTAGTTACTATACATCTTTATGACCGGTACTGAGCCTAGTGGAAGTGAGGCTACTTCTGTTTGTGTCTGAGGAAGAATCTCAAATACAGTAGAAGTGTCAGGGCTTAAAAGATAGTCAGAAGCCTCAATATCACCCCAGCACTTAACCTCGCCATTTGACATAAGATTACAAATATAACTGTCTTCACTGATAGTTTGAATAACTTTAGATGAACCTAGATTTATATAATCTGCAATTTTATGATTTTCAAAATGAGCTTGGCTCATTTCTTCTTTAGAGTGAGAATTTTTATACTTGAACTGGCTTGTTCCCCAGCACTTCATTCGTCCGGAAAAATAGTAGGCACAGTTTGTATTTGTTCCTGTGTTCATAAATGGAATATCAGTAATGTGGTCCGGTGTAGCTTCTTCAGGAGTTTTTGAAAAAAAAAGATTCATCGAAACTTTAAACTCTAAAAGTTCAGAAGGGTTTTTAGTTTCAAGCTGTGAAAATCCACTATTGGATATGAGGCCAATATCTTCATTTATAATAAAGTCTGTACTAGAGAACTTAGCGGTAGAAAAAGTCTGTTTATTTTGATCTGTTTTGTCTTGAATTTGGAGGGAGAATTGAGAGACAGTGAGTTGCTTTCGTTCTTGTACAAAATTTTCTAAATAAACTCTCGGGTTGGCTAAAAACAAAGACTGGTCTTGTTTGCTGTAATCGGTTTCAATTGAAATACAGAGTTGAGCCATTTCATTTATAAAGTTGTACTTTTCTTCGGAACATAATTTTATAATGGATCCTTCAAGCTTACTCTTTAAAACAGTCGAAGAGTAATTGATTGTAGAGTGCTGAAGTGGTTTCTCGTTAGCGAGTGTGAGATGTAATTTGAAAAAAAATAAAAAAATGAAAGCTAAAATTCTTAAGTAGACCACTGATCCATCCTTGTTTAAGAAATAGGAGTTTTTAATACAGTATAATTTTAATAGTAAGCTTTGATTCGGTGTCATTATTCTAGTTTTTGTAATATTAAAGATAAATTTTGTAAAAAATGTGGAGTTTATGAATTTATAAATCATTTATGACAATGAATATCATCTAATGATTTATGTGAAAAAAGCGATTTATGATTCCGCTAATTAAATTCATAAAAATAAAACAAGGAGGTTTTATGAAAATTTTGGTATCACTACTTATGCTATGGACAGCGCAATCTTTTGCAATTACAAATGGAATAGAAATCCCAGAAAGTACACAGCCTGCTATTCGATATTTAAAAACAACAGATATGCATTATTGTACTGGTTCATTTGTAAGTCCTAATACGATGATAACAAATAGACATTGCCTTGAAAGGGGTTTAGATAGAATTGAGGTCGATGGTATAAAAGCTATTGATGCTTTTTACCTTGATGACTTAAGTTGTACGGGAACAGATAAAAGAGAATCAGAATTTAGAAAATTAAATAAATATGATGTTGCGCTTGTTATTTTTCCGGATAACACAGGTGTACAGTTAGGTATAATGCCTGACGAGTATATTAAGCTTTCCGGTCTAGAAAGCAACATTTTAAATGGCCGTGAAATTACTTTGTATGGTTTTGGTAGATTATATAGAAATGATGTTTTGTCCGGTAGAAGAAAGAGAATGGGAACAAACAACATTTCAGAAGTTACCACAAACTATATTGAGTTTTCTGGTTTTGGTTGGCCAACAGACACATCCGATAGAGGTATCAATGTTGGTCTGGGTAAGGGAGATTCTGGTCTTCCTGTTATAGATAGTCAAACTGGAGAAGCGATTGCAATATTTTCTAATTCTTATACCAACGATGGTGATGATGTTTTAGGAACCAAGCTATATTCGATTTTAACACACTCTGCTCCCATGACAGCTTTGTTTTCAGCAGCTATTGATTGTAAAACTGGGAGTTGTAGTCAGTCTTTTCCGTTTTATAAAGTGGACGGTTATAAAGCATTTAGTGCCAATGTGGTTACTCAACTTAAAAAAGCTTTTGTATTAAAAGACTGTAAGGGTATAGATCGTACTTCTGAGTTTTTTACATGCAAAGAAAATAGTAAGTGTAAGTCTAGAAACAAGACAGCTTTTGGAAAGTAATTCTGTATTCAGACTGTATGGTTATTAGTATTCTCGGCCAAAAGGCTGTCTGTTGTAGGCGGCCTTTCTTGCTTTGAGTGCACTTTGCTAGTTAATTAATAAAGTGAAACAGGGGTACTATGGAGACGGTATTGCCTTTAAAAACTTAGAGGATGCTCAAGTGGGAGACGAATATGCATATTGGCTCGTTTATCGATATGAAATTACAAATAATCAAAGTTTAGAGTCAGTCCTGCTAGACCTACCTTCCTCTTACTATGGAATCTTTTATTAAATTTGTAATATGAGATTCAGTGAAAATTGAAGTGCATAACGAGACTTTTGACAATTTTTCAGAGCATTAAAAGAGCCCTTTACTCTTAGTTTGTTGTCACTTATAGAGACTCCTATAATAGATATTGGAGTGAATCATGAAGTTCATAATCATGCGTATTTTATTAATATTTGGCTTTATTTTGGCATCAAGTACTTCAAAAGCAGACACTAGCGTGCTTAGGTTTTTGACTCTTATGAAGAAAACAGTATCTGAAGCTGATCCGTCTGAGATGCTTCCGTTTACCTTGGGGCACTTTAAAGCAGCTGAGGAAAAAGCAGAGTATATTGCTAAGGTAGGAGCTAGTAGCTTTTTGTTCAGGACATCAAATTCATACCGACGAGTTGAAGGTCATTTATTAATCCGTGACTTTGGGTTAGATTTAAATAGAGTCTTACCCTTTGCCGAAGTTAAACTCATCAGTCAGATGGGTGCACCACAGGTATCGATTTATCTTAACTTTGATTATCCTATTGATGGAAAGGTCGGTTATGTAGATGTGTATATGAGCATTCCTAGGTCTAGTAATAGGAAGTATCAGATAAGTATAGATAAATTTGCTGCTCATCAACAAAGGGCTGCTTCTTGGCAGCGTCAGGTTACAGAGGATATAAGGCACGGCGTTTTAGGTTCAGATATTAAGATTGTGCCTTATGGGAATGTTTTACCTGAAGATGCAGAGAGATACTGGTCGGTGCATAAATATCTAACACCTTCTGAAGAAGATGTTAATAATATGCTTTTATATTTAGTATCATCCTATGGAAGAATTTTTAAATAATAAAGGGTTCATTTTGAAAAAATATAATAGAATTTTAATTATATCAGTTGTGTTGATTTTTTTATCACCATCTTCATATGCAAATAC
>CALGNA010000162.1 GCA_937958795.1 uncultured Bdellovibrionales bacterium
GATCATGAACATCGCCAAAATTAATAGATTTAACTTCATCATCATCATAGTCAAACTTTATAATATCTACATAGTAGTGATCAACATCATAATTTTCACGTAGAGGATATTCATAATATCTAATTTGATAGATAGAAGGATCCTTATTTTCAGAATCAGCTAATGCAACATAGTACTTATAAGCTAAGACAATAGGGGTATTGTCTTCACCAAGACTTGGAGTCTTACAGTCTTTATCCGTAAAAATTGAATATATAGCCTCTAAAGTATCAACTTCAAATTCATCTTTTTCATACCTAACAGTGACTAGGTAAAAATTCCCAGAAGTACCAAAGTCAGAAATACACTCTTCAGTCTTATACTCTCCATAGACATCATCTCTTAATACTATGCCACCTAATTGATCCATTTTGTTAGGGATAAGTAATTCTTTAGTACTAGGGTTCATGAGGTTTGCACTGCTTTCATTCAAAAACAACTCTTGAACACTCCTTAAAGACTGTCTAATTTCTTCATTACTTTCACTAAACGACAACATAGCTATTAAATTTGCTATAATAAAAATCAATAATATTTTCATAAGTCCTCTTAAGTTATACATATTCAATTTATTACTAAAAATTTGATAAACTTTGTATGGATTTATATCTTTTACAAAAAAATTAATTATTCTATTTTAATCAAAAACTACTACAGTAAGATCCTAATATTTTTAAATATTTAGGAGATACTTCCTTCCCATCCCTTTTCTTTCTAAATCATATTTCTCTTCAGTTAATTCTCCACCTACAGCTTCTATCATTTTAACGGATGGAATATTACTCGAAGCACAAGTTATCAGCAGTTCTTTAAGTTCTAGTTTTTTACAGACCTCAATAGCTTGAACCAACATCTCTTTTCCATAACCCATTTTTCTATAATTTGGTAAAACCGCATACCCAATATGTCCACCAAATTGCTTTAAGTGATCATTTAGGTGATGCCTAATACTCACTCTTCCTATAATTTTTTCAGCAACAAATCCATAAAGCATGGTTGAAGGAACATGACCCTTAGCTAAATCTATGCCCTTTTTGTTTTTATCTAAACGCTCTAGAAGAGCTTGAAAATCCATACCTGGCTTCCATGTAAAGCTATACCAACTCAAATCTTCATTAGTCCAAGCCTTGGTTCCTTCTAAAAATGCTTCTTCATCTGAGCTTTGCAAACCCCTTAAGACAACACTGTTCCTCACTGTCCCCTCCTCTAGTATCTATATAATCTAATATATCTCTATCACTTCAACATCTTTTCTTTTTAATGATTTAATACTTTTAGGTAAATTTTTAACAATGACTTCTTCTAAAGAATCTATAATTTTTTCTTTTAAAAAACTTCTTCCATATACTAAACTAACTTCACGAGTCGGTATTGGCTTTTGAAAATCTCGAATGTATTTTTGTCGCTTAGACTCTGATAGATCTAAAGTTGCTAACTCAGGCAACAAGGTAAAACCAGAATTTCTTATAACAAGACTTTTAAGCGTCTCAAGGTTTCCGCTTTCAAAATCGACATTCTGAAA
Source organism: uncultured Bdellovibrionales bacterium (assembly GCA_937958795.1). GTDB lineage: Bacteria > Bdellovibrionota > Bdellovibrionia > Bdellovibrionales > UBA1609 > CALGNA01. The sequence continues at coordinate 1,562 of CALGNA010000162.1, forward strand.
AGGTTTTACTCTTTTATTATAACTACAAACTTTTAAAACTTGATCCCTAAAACAGTGACCTTCTCCCAACAGCCACAGACCTTCTTTTTCTAAATCTTTTTCTTGAAGTCTTTTTTTCTTTGCCAATGCGTGATCTTTAGATACAAAAGCACTAAAATTTTCAAAATATAAATGTCTTTCAATGAGCTGATCATCCCCAAGCGGAGTTACCAAAACTGCAGCATCAATCTCATCTCTGTGTAAAGATGAGATAATGTCTTCTGTTTTAAGTTCACTGATTTTGAGTTGAACTTCAGGAAATTTTAAGGCAAATTCTTTTAAAAAATATGGTATCAAATAGGTGGATACAGTAGGAATAATGGCTAAATTAAAATCACCAGACGGAACATCGTTGTAAGAGTCAGCTATTGAATCTATTTTTTTAAATTCTTTTAAAATAATGCGAGCTTGATTAAGCAAAGCCTTTCCTGTGTCTGTTGTTAGTATTGGTTTTTTAGAGCGATCAAAAACAATAACATCAAGCTCTTCTTCTAACTTTTGAATCTGCATGGACAATGAAGGCTGTGTGACTCCACAAGATTCAGCAGCTTTACCAAAATGCTTTTCTTTATCGACCGCTAATATGTATTTTAATTGAGTCACGCTTGGCATTTAACTTCTCCCTCTTACCTAGTCTTAAACTTAAGCATATTTATAAAAATCTATACTACTGCTTTAGAATACTATTCTAAACCACCAATAAAAAAAGGGAGCCCATAAATGACTCCCTTTTAAATGTATTATTTTAAATTCAAACTACTTATGCTTTGAAAACCACTCTTTAGAACCCTTAGGGTCTGGCTTCATTGTATCGCTTCCTTCAGTCCAATTAGCTGGGCAAACTTCGCCTTTTTCAGCCGTAAACTGGTAAGCAGCTAAAAGTCTTAATGCTTCTTCAACATTACGACCCACTGATAAGTTGTTTACAGTTGCATGTTGAATGATGTTTTTATCATCAATCAAAAACAAACCCCTTAATGCAATTCCATCATCTGTTAAAACATCATAGTTAGCTGCAACTGTTTTATTTAAATCAGCTATGATTGGAAAGTTAACTTCTCCAATTCCGCCATCAGCTCTAGACTGCTGAGTCCAAGCTAAATGAGAAAAAACTGAATCAACTGAAGATGCAATAACCTCACAACCTTTAGCTTTAAATTTAGGAACAGCGTCTGAAAAAGCTGCAATCTCTGTTGGACATACAAACGTAAAATCCAATGGATAGAAAAATAAAATCTTCCATTTTCCATCGTAGTCAGATGCCTTAACTTCACCTGGCATACCGTTTACAAGAGCTGCACTTGAAAAATCAGGCGCTGTGTTTCCTACTAATCTAGACATAATCATTCTCCTTTATTATATAATTTAGTCTTCTATATTCTTATCTTCTATTTCCAGCCTTAACGGTCAATAGACCCTAATACACGTTGCATAAATCCATTTAATGCGTCTCTTGTTTCTTGTCCACCATCGATTGATTTTTTAACCTCAATTGATCCGAGTAAATTTGAAATGAGTTCGCCTATAACAACTTTCTCCTCTTCCTTAAAACCTCTAACTTGTGATAATAATTCCAAAACCTCAACTGTAGCTTCAACTTTTGAAACCTGAGTTGTATTTTCCATATATTCAGCAAGTGATTTAAGAACTGGTAATTTCATTTACAAGCTCCTTTAAACTCTCTAACTTTGAACCTTGAGCCTGCCCTAGGACCTTACCTGAGTTGTAAGTTGCATAGGTTGGTAGGTTATCAACCTGTGCCAATTTTCTTGATTCGGGAAACTTTTCAGCATCCACATATACAAATTGTACAGCCTCATTTTCAACAGACAGTTTTTTAACCTGTGGCTTCATCATTCGACAAGCACCACACCAAGCTGCCCCAAACTGAACAAACACCTTAGGGTTCTCATCTAATATTTGCTGTAAATTATCTTTTTCTAGTTCAATCATAAAAGACCTCCATCTATCTATTGAATTCAATATGACAGCTTCTTGGCCTCCAATCTAATCTTTATAAACTATGATGCAATAGACAAATTCTATCGATTACATCAAATCATAAGTATCTTCTATTACAATTGCTTCTTACACAATCTAATGTTTTTTGGTGTAATTTCAATTTTTTCTTCATCCGAAATCCATTCCAAAGCTTTTTCAATGGTCCAATCTTGAACAGGAGATAATTTAACATTCTCATCAGATCCAGAGGCTCTCATATTTGTTAACTTTTTCTCTTTCGTAATATTAACGTTGAGCTCACCTGATCTGTTGTACTCACCTATAATCATACCTTTATAAACCTTGGTACCAGAACGTATAAACATTCGACCACGGTCTTCTAAGTTAAATAAACTGTATGGAGTTGCAACACCCTGCCTGTCTGAAACCAGCGGCCCATTATTACGTTGGTGGATAGGCCCAGCATGAGGTTGAAAAGAATCAAACTGGGTATTTAAAAGTCCTGTTCCTCTAGTATCAGTCAAAAACTGGCTTCTATAACCAATAAGACCCCTTGAAGGCATAAAGAAAACAGCCTGTACACGGCCTGACCCCTTTGCCTCTACAGCTCTCAATTGAGCCTTTCTCTTCCCAAGCTTCTCAGTCACAATCCCCATATGGGTCTCATCAACGTCTACCTGTACTGTTAAGTAAGGCTCAACCATTCCAGCATCTGTTTTTTTAATAACAACTTGAGGCTGACTCATCATAAACTCATAACCCTCACGCCTCATAGTCTCAGCCAATAAAGCTAACTGAAGCTCTCCTCGGCCCAAGACCTTCCAAATCTCCGGACTATCTGTTTCCTCAACCTTAACTGCAACATTATGCAGAAGCTCTTTTTCTAAACGCTCTTTAAGTTTTCGACTTGTAACGTAATCACCCTCTAAACCTGCAAAGGGTGAAGTATTTATAGAAAGAAATACTCCTACTGTTGGCTCATCAACACGTAGTGCTGGCAAAGCCTCTTGAACCTCCGTTCCAGCAATCGTATCCCCAATAATAATATCAGACTCAAACCCAGATAAAACAGCAATGTCCCCTGCTGATAAAGTTTTTGTTGCAACTCTGTTTGAACCCTGAAATTCAAAAAGTGATGAAACTTTAAATGGTGAAGTTTGCTCCTCAGACATCAACTGTAACTTATCTCCAACTGATACTGTCCCACTGCGAATTCTTCCCCACGCTAATCTTCCAACAAAATCATCATAATCTAACTGAGAAATCATCATGGTAAAGTCTTTATCTTTTTCCACTTTCGGGGCGGAACTTGCTCCAAAACCTCGTCCAACAACTCAGACAGGTCCGTAGCTGCCTCTACACCTTCAACGCTCTTAGAAGCCTTACCATCCTTTCCTATGGCATACAGAGGCTTAAGATCAATCATATCTTCTGGTGCTCCAAGATCTATCAAAAGAGAGAAAATCTCATCTAAAACCTCTTGTGTTCTCGCATCTTTTCTATCAATTTTATTTACACAAACTAGAATTTTTAATTTTTTATCTAAGGCTTTTTGCAAAACAAACCTTGTTTGAGGCAAAGGACCCTCACTGCAATCAACAAGTAATATAGCCCCATCCACCATATCTAGGATTCTTTCAACTTCTCCCCCAAAATCTCCGTGACCAGGCGTATCGATAACATTAACCTTCACTCCTTTATATTGAAAAGAAGCATTCTTTGCAGAAATAGTAATCCCTTTTTCTTTTTCCAAGTCCATGGAATCCATATGACGGTCAGTGACCTCTCTATGGCTTTCAAAAACGCCATTTTGTTGAAGTAAATGATCCACAAGAGTCGTTTTCCCATGGTCCACATGAGCGATAATAGCTATATTTCTAATTTCCAATTTGTACTGCCTTCTATTGATTAATGAGGCTTTACCATAGAGGTAAAATGAATAAAAAAAAAGCTCCATTTAATGAAGCTTTTTCAAAATAACACTTTTATTTAATAAAATTTATGGATTCGGGTCTGTTACTATACTAGATGTATTCACTCGGTACCCAGAAACCACTTCTATACCATCATAACCTAACCAAGGAGAGCCAAATTCTGAACGAGCCTCCCAACCAGATGGTGTTGTTGCTATTTGCCTCACATCGGAGCCAGACCTCACACTTGTTTTTGTATAAAATAAGTCGAGAGCCAACTCTAGGACTACAAAATCAGTTGCCACATTCCCTGAACCATCATCCTGAGAAACATCCACTTGAATAATATCCCCATCGCTTCCAAGAAAACTGACTGGTACAGAAAAGTTCCCCATTGAATCACAAGCTCCCGTAACAGGAGAACCAACCAATGGCCCTTCAAGCTCTATAGTTGGATATAAAGGATCACAAGTTCCTTCAATCACATCTGCGCTACCAACTAAGTCATTATCTACATGTGAGTTGATAACAACCATAGTTGGACCCATTGTATCTGTTATTAAATCCAATGTATCCGTTACAGTCCCTTGGGCAGCCGTTAATGTCGTTAATCCATCTGGTGCAATAAATGTTACAGGTGCTGTAAAAGTATCCCCTGTACATGGAACAGTAACAGGAGAACCAACTAGGTTTGTCGCTGTTAAAGTAACACTTCCTGATGCTGTATCACATAATCCCTGTATGGTTTCTCCAGCGCTTGAAACATTTGTATTCGGTGCTGGCCCTGTAATCGCCACCTGAGTCACCGTCACTAAAACAAGTCCAGGAACCGTAATAGCTGTATCATTTCCTGCTAAATCTTGCTGCGTAACTGTGATGGATTTTGTATTTCCATCAGGGGCCATTAAATGAACTGTTTGAGAATAACTACTACCGCTACAAACTGCTGATACTGGTGCCCCAACAATATCTCCCGTGATATCAATTGGTATTCCGTCCTCACAAGCACCGGTTACAAGAAGACCATTTGTTCCGTCATCAATATTTGTTGTTACGGGAGTTACCACTGTTAAATTTGGGCTCATTGTATCTACAGTTACAGAACCTGAAACTGTAATAGGGTTACCTGCCGGGTCTGTCTGAACAACATCAAAACTCTGAGGACCATCTGGTGCATTAAAAGTAACATCGCAAGAGGTAATTTGACCTGCACCATTACATACACAAAGCGTAGGAGCAGGATTTGTATTACCTATAATTTCAATAACCGGAATAGAAGGGTCACAAGTTCCAGTTACAGCAACAGGATTTCCTGAAACATCTGTTGGAGTCGGTGCTGTTAGGGCTAAGCCCGTCGGAGGAGCTGTATCTAAAGTATAATTATGAGTCACAGTTGTACTGTTTCCAGCAGGATCTGCTTGAGTAACTGTAATTGCAACTGGACCGTCGGGGCCTGTAAAGCTAACAGGAACTGAGTAACTGTTTCCCATACAAACAGCAATTGTTGGACTTGGATTAATAGGACCTGTAATTTCAATCAATGGCACAGATGAATCACATGCTCCTGTCAAAGTTTCAGTTGCCTGAACATCATCCCCATCCATATGGGACGAAATAGTTACAGGTGTTGAAGGCGCCATCGTATCTAAAATAACAGGACTTAGTGCAGAAATGCTGTTTCCTGCTGAATCAGATTGAATAGCTGTTATTGTATGTACTCCATCTGGACCAGGCACAACTGCTGCTACAGGACCGTAAGTACCACCTGAACAAGTTGCGGCAATTGGCGAACCAACCAGCCCCATCAATTGAATTGCTGGTAACGCCCCAGGGTCACAGGTTCCAGAGACTGCGATATTTGATTGTACATAACTTCCTGGAGCAGGAATTGAAATAGCTAAACCAGCAGGTGCTGAACCATCATAAACAACATTTTCAGTATCAGACCCAGTTCCTACTGGATTCGTCTGACTGGCTGTTAAAGTCTGAGGGCCATCAGGGCCAATTAAAGTTACTGGAATTGAAAACATACCTGTTGGGTTACAAGCAACTGCCAAAGGGGCACCTATCACATTCCCTGTAACAGTAACCGTTCCTGAGTCAGCCTCACATGTACCTGTCAAAGTAACAGGGTCATCACCATGAACTGATCCAGCTGCTGGGCCTGTAATTGCCACGACTGGAGCTGTTGTAAAAAAGTTATAATCTGCATTATCAGAGCCTGAGTTACCTGAAGCATCTACTTGAGTTGCAATTACAGACTTAACACCATCACCCGTTGTAAATGTAACTCCCACAAAAGTATGCGTTCCACCTGCACAAGCTGCTGGTGCTGGAGTTACCGCTAAGTCAGGCCCGCTCAAAGTTACATTTCCGCCTGCAGCCTCACAAGCAACTGTAATATCATGAGTCACTCCTGCTAAATCTGTCCCATCTACTGGAGCAACAATAGTAATTGCCGGAGGAGTGGTGTCTGCTGTTAAAACCACAGAAACAGTCTGAGGGTTTCCTGCAGGATCTTCCTGAGTTACATCAACTACTTTAGGACCATCAGGTGCTGGAAAATAAACTATTGTTGTATATGCTCCACCAGAACAGGCTGCCTGTGTTGGTGAAGGCGAGATGTCTCCTGTTACTATAACAGGAGCTGTATTTTCACAACTTCCAGTTATAACAGCTGAACTCCCAACTACGTCTCCGTTTGTATGACTACCGATATCTACGACTGGTGGAATAGTATCATGATCAACCACTACTGTTTGTGTTTGTCCAAACTGAGTAGCATTTATTGTATTAGGAGCATTTGTATTTAATATAGTCACACTACCTGAATATGTTCCACCGGTACAGGTTAACGAAACAGGAGAACCTGTTATATCACCTGTTAGGACTACGGGCACACCATCCTCACAAACCCCTGACACTGGTACAACAAAGTTATTTGAAGCAGGCGGCACTGTAAGCTCTAATGGTGTCACAGCCGTTGTAAACTGCGTTGAGCCTAATTCCATCTCTGAACAAGCAGAAAATAGCAGTATCATAAAAGGTAAAAACAAAAACTTCATGTATTTCTCCAGAAAATAGAGTTATCTTTACAATTTACTCTTCGCCAAATAAATATTTTAACTTTAGTCTTAGTATCAATATCTAACAGAATCTTATGTTATTTTCTTGAGATAACATTTTGAATATTTTGAAGTCTCATTTTAATACTGTATATATTATCAGTGACTGAATAACTTCTCATAAAATCACCATATTCAATTTTTTTAGGAGGAGCAATTTGGTGTTCCTCTTCAGCTTGTCTAAGTTTTTTATCTAGCTCCAGGTACTCATCATAATCACTTGAGCTAATAACTGAATCCAGTCTTTTTTCCCAATAATTTATATTTATATCATATTTTATGAAAAACGATGGTGATACTATTGAAAGAAAAGACCCAATTTTTTTTCTCATTTCTGTTTCAAAAAAAACGACTGAATTTGGACTCCTTGAGTCTTCACTTAAAAGCGTTTCTTCTTTGGCCTCTAAAATTAAAAACAAATTTTTATTTAAAAAAAATTCATCTTCAAGATAATTAAAATTCCCGACTTTTACTTCTTCACCTTTCCCAGAAAGACCATAAGAAGCGGGATGAAATTTTTTGATTTCAGTAATTGAAAAAGCAGTTACTTGAATTGCAACTGCTGTTATTATTATAAAACTAAATACTTTTATGGCCATACCAATTAATCGGATTCATTTAGCTTCTACTAAAATATGTCTTACATTAAGATTTTAAAAGTAACCCTTCTATTTAAAGATTTCCCTTTATTTGTAGTATTAGTTGTTGCTGGACTTTTATCTGAATAAGCTCTAGAGTGCATTTTATCCATTGGCACACCCCACTTTTGATTCAAATATTTCATAGTATTTGATGCTCTACCTGAACTCAACTGTTTGTTAATTCTCATGGATCCAACATTATCTGTGTGACCATTGATTAATAACATTCTATATGATGGATTATTCTCTTTTATATATCGACCCAACCTATCTACTTTTATTCTCTCTCTTTTTGTTAAATGACTCATAGCTGTATCAAAATATACATTCTTAGGATCATAATTACCAATTTCTCCAGCTCTATCTAAGTCAACAAATTCCGAAGAATCATAATCTAAAGTATTTTTATCTACTGGTTGAAATAAATTCACCACAGGCTCTTTTATTCGAACAGGTTTTTTATAAGATTTCACAACTTTAGGCTCTGGCTTCTCTAAAATAACTTCTCTAATTTCAGGCTCAGGTATAATAATTTTATTTTCTTGAGCAATAATAGGCTCCGTTATAACTACTTTAGCCTCTTCAACCATAACTGGTTCCTTATTAGATTGAGACATAACTGGCAGCTCTACATTCAGTTCTGGTGCTACAGTTTGCTCGACCAAAGAAACCTCTTCTTCTACAATAGGTTGCACAAGAACTATTTCTTCAGCTTCTCCAATATCAAAATTAAGATCATCTAGATTGATATAATCTTCCTGAACTCTCTTTAACTTAGTTGATTGAACTTCTCTCTCAGCAGTCTCACCTGGAGCAAGAACAACTGTTTTTTCTACTATTTTTACTTCTGTCTCTACTTTTGGCTTAACCGGCTCGCCTACAGTCAGCATAACACCACCAAAAAACCTTTGCTCAGGCGTTAATCCTTTTGCCCAAATTCCCATTCCCATTCCGCCAAAAACATCCCACTTCTTATTTACAGCATACTTAATACCAAGTCTGCCCTCTAGCATGTCATTTTTTTCATAAACCTTGTAAGGATCAGACTTATCAATAGCTCTTGCCCCGTCTAACTCACCAATAATTTTAAGCTCATCTAAGACAAGGCTCAAACCCAAAGAACCCGTCATAACATCAGAAGTATATGGCGGCACAGGATATTGAATTGTTGGATAAGCATCCCCACCACCAAATCTTATACGATAACCTAAGTTAGCACCTAAAACTAAATTTTTAGTCAAATGGAATTGAGCATCTAACTGCGGAGTAAAACTTGGTGGTACATCATCCCCCACTAAAAAATTTGTATTAATAGTATCAAAATTAATAGCTAAAGACATCATCAACTTTACTAAACTGGAATCTATAACTCTATGCCTGTAAATGGCTCTAATTTCATTAATTGCAGTTTTTTCCAATTGAGGCTTTGCATCAGTCGTCTTGTTACTAAAAGCTATTGGAAGGTAGATACCAAAATCGGAATTCTCAGTGACTCCAAAACCAAACCAAAGGTCTCCACCTATATATTTTCTATTTATTCCAGTGGCATTAGTAGATGTATAATTTGGAAAAATATCAACATCGTTGTCTAAATAGTTAACCATTAAACCAAAGTGCTTTTGTCCCTTTTTAAGAACTTCTCCTCCATGAAGAGTGAAAAAGTATGGGGAATAATGACTTGGAGCAAATGTTTGGATTTCGCCACCAACAAAAGTACCGTGTGATACTGTAGCAAAAAAGAAAGTAACTATGATTAAAAGCAGTTTTGAATACATAAATTCCTCATTGAGTTTCTCTTACAAAACTACTTCGTCAGAATCTTTGCTAAACTAAATAAATACTCGACTCTAGTTGAGTCAGAAGTAACCTTCATCTTCATCCATCTCAGAATAAGGATCTTCATCATAGGATTCAAATAGATCTTCCTCCTCTAATTCATCCTGTAAACTGTTTAATTCTAAGTCTTCTTCAAATTCCTCAATATCTAATTTTTTTAATTCACTCTTATCTTTTTTTATTAAAAATGGATTAAAAATAATTGAATTTTTATTTGAAGAAACAATTTTGTCTAAACTTGATACACTTGGTTTTTTATTCAAATCTTTTGATTTATCAGTTTTTTTTGTTTCTATTTTTACCACTTTAGATTTTTTTGAATTTTTCAGAACAGTAGCAAGCTTCTCATTTTTGTTTGCTTGATTTGCCTCTAAAGACTTTAAGCCAATTTTAGATTTTTCTGCTATTGGCTTTTTACTCACTTTTACTTTTGATACCTTTGTACCACTGATTTTTTTAACTAAAGCACCCTTTGCCTGTAGTTTTTTTTTGGTAGATTTCTTTTTAGAAGATAGGGATTTTTTCTTTATTTTCTTACTAGAGACTGATTTTTTTGAAGCTACTTTTTTTGAGATTGCCTTTTTTGAAACAGACTTTTTAAAAGTTGATTTCTTCTTAGTTGCTTTTTTCTGAGTAGCCCTTTTCTGGGTTGCCTTCTTCTTTGTGATTTTCTTCTTAGCTATTTTCTTCTTAGCTGTTTTCTTTTGAGCTACTTTTCTATTGGTAACTTTTTTCTTAGCTATCTTCTTTTGAGCTGTTTTCTTTTGAGCTACTTTCTTTTTAGTAACTTTCTTCTTAATTGCTTTTTTAATAGGCTTTTTCTTAGTTATAGATTTTTTTCTAGTTGCTGCCTTTTTTGCTGTTCTCTTAGTTGCCATAAAAAAAACCTCTCCGTTTATTAAATATAGGGGAAAGGCTGTATTCAGAAACTATTTATTTAAAAAATCAAACATAAAGTCTGTAATATTTAAGTTAAAATGTCGCTACCTAGACTTAGGTGGCGACATCTATTTACTACTTCTTATGAACAGAAAATCTATCAAATTCTCCATACTCATGTAATTTATTATAAAGAGTTTTAATTGTAACTCCTAAAGCCTGAGCAGCTTGAGTTTTATTCCCACCATAATGATCTAATGCCTTAATGATATATAGTTTTTCTAAATCATGTAGAGTAACACTAGGATCATACTCGCTAATAGAAACATCCTCTTCCACGGCAATAATTCTTTCTGGTAAATCTGATGGAGTGATAATTTCACCCTCAGCTAAAATCTGAAGTCTTTCACATAAGTTTTGAAGCTCACGCACATTCCCTGGCCAATCATAAGACAAAAGGGATTCCATAGCTGCATCATTCATTATTTGCCCGCGGTTCAAGTACCTATGCATTCCTGTTGTTAAGAAATGTTGTACCAATGCAGGTATATCTTCTTTTCTTTTTCTTAAAGCTGGAGCTTCTACAATAATCGTATTAATTCTATAATATAAATCTTCTCTAAAGCGCCCCTCTTGGACTTCTTTTTCTAATTCACGATTGGTTGCACTAATGATTCTTACATCGACAGTGATTGGCTCTTTACCACCCACTCTATAAATCTCACCTTCTTGTAAAAAACGAAGAAGTTTCGATTGCATTCCTGGACTTAATTCACCGATTTCGTCTAAAAATAAGGTTCCACCACTAGCAACCTCTGCTAACCCTAGCTTCCTAGAATATGCACCTGTAAAAGCGCCTTTTTCGTGGCCAAAAAGCTCACTCTCTAATAAGGTCTCTCTTAGTGCACCGCAATTGATAGCAACAAAGGGCTTTTCACTTCTATTGCCTCTAGTGTGTATGGCTTGAGCAATTCTTTCTTTACCCGTACCACTCTCACCACAAACAAGAACTGAAGCAGAAGAAGGGGCTACCCTATCTACAAGCCTCATTATGTCGGCCATTACTTTAGAATTGTATATCATCTTGTCTGATTTCTGCGGAACAGAAGATCGAGACAAATGTTGAATATTCAAGATGTCTTTTTCTGAAGTTTTATTCATTTTCTAAACTCCTTTAGACGCTCCGTTTCATTTTGAAACGTTGCGTTACACACATATCGTTTATTAATTTTCTTTACAAGTAAATTTTTTAATAATCCGATGAGCGTATATGAACTCTTTACAAGCAAGCTGTATTCCAGAAATCCGAGACAAAATCAACGTCCTAAATGAAATTTGTAAGTACCTAATATACTGTAAGAATATCAAAAAACTAGCGCCCCTAACACTCAAAGCCTATAAACAAGATTTGTCACTTTTGTTCAGTATTCCAATTGAAAATTTTACTTATGTGACAAATTTTGACAAAATAAAGAGCTCAGACAAGAGTCATCCATCATATAAAATCAACATTCAAACAGATATTTCAGCCCGATCGTGGAACAGAAAACTCTCTTGCTTAAGAGGATTTATAGATTGGTACCAAAAGCATAACCAAAATAGCTTCTTTAAAACCCCCTTAAGGCTGGAGAGCAAAAAAACAGAAAGAACCTTGCCAAAAATTTTAAGCATTGATGAAACTCTCTCAGTTTTTAGTTATTTGAAAAAAAATCCAGAAAGAACACAAACCCTTCTTTGGGTCTTTTTATACGGGTCTGGCATTCGAATTTCAGAATGCCTACTTTTAAAATGGTCAAATTTAAATAACAAAAACTATAGTATTAAAATTATAGGAAAAGGTGATAAAGAAAGAATAGTCCCCTTACCTCAAGTTTTTTTTGAAAAGGCATTGAGTCTTAAAAAACCAGGCCAGGATCAAATATTTGAAAATTTAACTTATCAATCCGCTCTTAAGCTTATAAAACGAAGCGCCTTAAACTCAGGAGTTCATAAACCCATAACTCCTCACATGATTAGACATAGCTATTCCACACACCTACTGAGATCCGGTGTCAGCATTAGAAAAATTCAAACTCTATTAGGACATGCAAGCCTTGCAACGACTCAAGTTTATACCCATCTTGAAGTTGAAGATATTAGAGAGAATCTTTCAGATTTTCATCCTTTAAAATTTTAACTAAAAACTCTGCCCAATCTTGAATAACAAAATCTGGCTTTGATTCAAAGTTTGATTCTTTAAAGCGGTCCATATTTTTTTGAATGAGGATTGTCTTACACCCCATTGCCTTACCTGCCAGAACATCAGTTCCCCTATCCCCTACGACCCAACTAGATTTAAAATCAATTTGGTATCTATGCTTATAAAAACTCAACATTCCAGAACCTGGCTTTCTCCAATGGCTATGATGCTCATCTGTAAACGGTGCCCAGTTGATATCTAATAAATTCAGTTTATTCCTACTAAACTCAAGACTCACTTTTTCATGTATCTCTGATAATATTCTAGGATCTACCTTGCCTCTGGGAACTCCTGATTGGTTGGTAACTATAATAAACTCATAGCCATTCTTTTGAACCTCTTTTAATGCTTCAAACATTTTTGGCAGAAAGTTGATTTTTTTAGAATCATTTAAATACGGAATATCTTCTATAACTGTGTCATCTCTATCTAAGAAAAAAATCTTCTTCATGCATTTACACCACTTATATATCTATTTTTAATGTAAGTAAGCTCTGGCAGTAACTCTTCGATCTTCTCATTGTTCTTATCAAGATCATTATATGTCTTATTTAAAAGAAAAGACCACTTATCTTCCAAGGGAAGTACTCCTAAAATCTTAAGAAGCTTTCCTAAAAAATAAGGCTTAAAATAAATACTACTTTCACCCTTATTTAAATACTCTAAAGTTAAACCTAAAAAGTTATAAATTTCAAAACTATCAATATCCTCTTCTTGAGATAAGTTTTGAATCAAATCCAAAACATAAAAAGCCAACTGAATATGAGTATAATTTTTTCTAATTCCAGAAAAAGACCTTCTAAGCTTTGCTGATTTTAAGAGTATAAGAGAATCTGACTTACGAGATACTGAATACTCGATATCTATAAGATGAGATGGATCAAGGACTCCACCTGCAAAACGATTTTTACTCTTTAGGGCAGAAGGCGCGAAAACACTTATTTTTCCCGCTTTTTTTGAAAATAAATTGAGAATGAGATCTGTTTCTTTAATTCGTTTCTTTGAAAGAACAAAAGCCTTATCACTCTCCAAAAAACTTTAAATCCCCGCTTTGTGTCTTTCAGCATCATCAAGGCGACTCTCAATTCCGCCACGAAGCTCAGACCTAAAAGCAAGATGTCTAATATCATAAACAAAAGAACCACCATTTAACGCAGGAGATTGCCACTCAGGCCCCATTCTAATGGCATCTACAGGACAAGCCTCTTCGCAAAAGCCACAAAATACACATCTTAAAATGTCTATTTCATAATGTATTGGAAATTTCTCAACTTCCTCATTGTCGTGTTCTGAAGCAATAATAGTGATACAATCAGCAGGACAGTTTGTTGCACAAAGCATACATGCTGTGCATCTAAGGGACCCGTCTTTTTTAACAGTGAGGACGTGGTTACCTTTAAAGCGAGGTCCATATTCATATTTTTCTTCTGGATAATTAAGAGTCGGCATTTTTTTTCTATTAAACAGATTGCCCCACATTTTACCAAAGGTAAGGCTCATACCAGATAAGACACTAGGCAAAAGCCAGCTTTGATTTTGATCTTTTCTCTTTACTTCTACACTCATAGACCGCCACCAGTTTGTGTCATTTCATTTTTCTTTCTAAAGCCCTCAGATTTTCTCTTGCTTAAAAGATCCACCTGGTCACCAAAGTCATCACTCTTAACAAACGAAACCCATTCATTTAATGCTAGGGCCGAGGAAACCTGTAAAGGCCCTGGCTTTAATTGCCTTTTTAATCCATTAAAATTTAAAAAATGTCCGTCTTTTTCAAAATAAGTCTTTAGAGGCAATATAGAGATATTCTTTTTTGTTTTATCTACTTTTACTTTTGGAACTGCAAAAATAGTCAGATTGTTTTCTAACTTCAAAGCTTTTTCAACATACTGTTCATATAAAGGATAGACTGCTTTGTTTTCAGGTAAAATAAACCATATATCACCCTCAAAAGATTCAAAGCCATCAAAGCCAGAAAATGGATTTAAAGTTATATCATGCTTAACAGCAGTCTCTAACAAACCCTTAGTATTTGGATTTTTATCCCCTCTAATAAGAAGATTATCAAAATCATCAAATTTATCTGGGTTGTTCTTCCAATAATATACCTCAACCTTCTTATTTGAACTTTTTAAATATTCAAATAAGCTTTCATATTCTTCAACAGTTTGTTGAGCCGTTAAGATAAGCTTAAGCTCTGAAGACGAAGGCTTCTCCATATTTTCAGCATTCACTGAATACGACTGCCTATTTTGACGATTGACCCAGTCAAAAACTCCCCTACCTTCATCACACATCCAATGCTCATTTACTTCGGCATCATACTCAGGCTTAACTCTAAATAAACCCTCTTGATTGTGATAAACTTTTACTGAACAACCGGTCGAGCATCCAGGGCACACTGTTTTCTCATCTTTTAAATACCAAACTCTTTGCTTAAAACGAAACTCTTTTGAAGTAAGCGCCCCTACAGGACAAATATCTACCGTATTGACTGCATATTTATTTTCTAAAGGCTTATCATGAAATGTTCCTATTTCACTTTTATCACCTCTATTAAAAATGCCCAACTCATGAGTTTTAGTGACTTCATCTGTAAAACGCACACAACGTGAACATAGAATACATCTCTCAGAATCGAGAACAACCTTAGAACCTAATGAAACAACTTTTCTTTTTTTAACTTTTGCATGAGCCATACTTGGAGTGTATTGGCCATATTCCATATACTGCTCTTGAAGGCCACACTCACCAGCTTGATCGCATATCGGGCAGTCCAATGGGTGGTTGATTAAATGAAAATCCATGCCCCAACGAACCGTCTCTTTTACTTTTTCAGATTGATTACTTGCAACCATCCCTTCTTGAACTTCTGTGTTACAAGCTATTTGTAAACGAGGATTTCCTTCAATTTCACACATACAAAGTCGACAAACTCCAGCGACACTTAAACCAGGGTGCCAGCAATAATGCGCAATTTTTTGTTCAGCTTTTAAAAAAGCTTCTATTAATTTAGTTCCTTCAGGAACCTCTAAATCAACACCATTTATATTACACTTAAGCATGACTCGTCGTCTCTCTTTCACGAACAGGTGATTGTGTTCGTATGTGTTGTTCAAACTCTAATCTAAATTTTTCTACAAAACTCAATGCAGGTAAAGCTGCTGCATCAGAAAGAGCACAGATAGTTCTCCCTTTCATATTATTTGCAACCCTAAGGATAAGATCCAAATCCTCAACACGACCTGAACCTTTTAAAATACCTTTTACAAGCTTTTCAAGCCATCCAGTCCCCTCTCTACAAGGCGTACACTGACCACAAGACTCATGATGATAAAAGTGCATAATAACAGTAAGCAGATCTACCATGCTATGTGAGTCATCTATTACAATGACCGCACCAGAGCCCAACATGGAGCCCTTAGCTGAAAGATTTTCATAATCCATTGTAGCATCAACACACTCGTCTGCAGTCAAAACCGGTGCTGATGATCCTCCAGGAATAACAGCTTTCAAAGACCTACCTGGCTTTAAACCACCACAAAGCTCAATTAAGTCCATCAAAGGTGTTCCTAGCTCAACTTCATAATTACCTGGCTGTACGACATCCCCACTTACTGAAAACAACTTTGTACCTGTGGACTTTTCAGTTCCTAAAGATTTATAAAAGTCTGCCCCTTTTTCAATAATAGGAATAACAGCTGCTAAAGTTTCAACATTATTTACAATGGTTGGGAATTTTAAATAACCCTGTATTGCAGGGAAAGGAGGCTTTAATTTAGGCTGACCTTTTAAGCCCTCTAAAGAAGAAATCATTCCTGTCTCTTCTCCACAAATATAGGCTCCAGCACCAGAGTAAACATCCATATCGTGGTCAAAACCAGAACCTAGAATATTTTTCCCCAAGAGACCCTTTGCATAGGCTTCATCAATGGCTTCTTTTACGATCCTCAAACAATCTGTATATTCACCACGAATATAAATATAAGACTTATGAGCATTAACTGCATATGCAGAAATAATCATACCTTCAATAAGCTGATGAGGAGCTTTTTCCATCATCATACGATCTTTAAATGTACCTGGCTCACCTTCATCTGCATTACAAAGTAAAAATCTTTTTTTATCATTCTTAGGCAGAAAACCCCACTTTACACCTGTGGGAAAACCAGCTCCACCTCTGCCTCTTAAACCTGAAGCTTTCACTTCAGCAACAATTTCCTCTGGCTTCATTTTAAAAGCTTTTTTTAAAACTTCGTAGCCCTTTCTTTTTGTATAACCTTCAAAACTCATATAGTGAGGGTCATCATAATACTCTGTCAGTAACTTTGATTCTATTGCCTTCGACATAACTACCCTACTACTTTTTGCTTTAAGTCTTCTAAAATTTGAATTGCAGACTCTTGAGTTAGATCTTCCCAATACTTATCATTAACCTGCATCATAGGCGCTTTATCACAAGCCCCTAAACACTCTACACGAGTCACAGTAATCATACCATCTTGGCTTACTGCACCTTCTTTAACTTGATACTTTTGACAGATTTTTTTTGCCAACTCTCTACCACCATTCATGGCACAAGAGACATTGGTACAAACCTGTACGTGTAACTTCCCTACAGGCTCTTTATTAAACATGGTATAAAACTGTAAAACTTCGTTAATATGGGCTTCAGGCAACCCCATAACTTCACTTAATACAGATACAGCTTCTGCTGAAATCCAACCTTCTTTTTTTTGTATACGAAATAAAGAAGGTATAATCGCTGAGTACTTAGACTCATATCGCTTCAACTCTTCTAAAACAAAATTTTTATCTTCGTCTTTTAAAATAAAAGCCATAAGCTTAAGCTTTCCTTTTTTAATAGCTAGCTAAACTAGCGATCCAATTCACCAGCAATAACATTCATACTTCCTAAAACAGCAATAACATCTGCTATCAAGCCGCCTTCAACCTGTTCTGTAAAAGACTGATAAATAGCAAAACAGGGCGGCCTTACCTTTAATCTATAAGGCTGCCCAGAACCATCACTGACCAAATAAAAACCAAGTTCACCATTAGCTGCTTCCGTAGCACAATAGGTGTCACCTGCAGGAGGCCTGAGGCCCTTAATCACCAACATAAAGTGGTTCATTAAGCCTTCTATGTTTCCGTAGACATCTTTCTTTTCAGGCAAAACAATAGAGCGATCCCTAAGGGTATAATCACCCTCTGGTACATTCTGACATACCTGACGTATCATCTTTAAGGACTGTCTCATTTCTTCTACACGTACCAAATACCTGTCATACAAATCACCAGTCGTTCCAACTGGAACATCAAAATCTAACTGATCATAAATATCGTAGGGTTGAACTTTTCTCAAATCTAAAGAGACACCAGTGGCTCTCAAAAGCGGCCCTGTATAGCCCCAAGCAATTGCATCACTCGGTGAGATTGTCCCTACTCCCTGAGTTCTTTGCATAAAAATTTTATTACCCGTTACAAGCTGATCTAACTCTTTAATTCCTACATCTATCTCATTACAAACATCTAAAACATCCTTAAACCAACCAACAGGTGGCTCTTGTGCCATTCCGCCAATTCGAGTTAAAGAAACAGTTAACCTTGCACCACATAGTTTTTCAAAAAGAGTGTAAACTTTTTCTCTGTAAGTAAAAAGGTGAAAAAAGCCTGTTAAAGCACCTAGATCGACAGCACCAGCGCCTATACACACAAAATGATCAATGATACGTGAAAGCTCTGCAAGAATGACTCGAATTGCCTTTGCTTTATCAGGAACTTCTACACCCAACATCTTCTCAACTGTCCGACAGTAACCTATGTTATTAATAGGAGCTGAACAGTAATTTAGCCTATCTGTGTAAGGTATGACCTGATTATACGGATGAGTCTCAGCCATTTTTTCAAAACATCTATGCAAAAAACCTAACTCAACATGAGCCTGATCCACTCTCTCCCCATCTAAAGCACACATAATCCTAAGTGTTCCATGGGTTGCTGGATGTGATGGTCCTATATTTAATGTAGATAAATTTTTCTTTGGATCTAAAGGTCTTGCAAAATGAATGGGTGCGACTTCTGAACAATGCTGCTGTCTATCTGCAGGATAGTCTTTTCTTAAAGGGTGACCAACAAACTCATGATGGGTTAAAATTCTTTCCAAAAAGGGGTGGCCATCAAATTCGATACCCACCATATCATAGGCTTCTCTTTCAAACCAATTGGCGCCCTTCCATAAAGGAACAAGAGTCGGTGCTTTTTCACCCATAGCCAAAGCAAGCTTCACTCGAATTCTATTTAAATGTTGAGTTGAAAAAAGATGATATACGACTTCAAATCTTTTTTCTTTTCCAGGGTAATCTACTCCCGCAACATCTAATAACAAATCCATCCCTTTGGACTTCAAATGAGTCATGAAAGGAATCAATTCAGCTGTTGATTTTAAAATCGCTACCTGATCTCCAAAGACATCTTTTTCAACAGAAACTTCTGAACTAGATAAATCAATAACTTTCGCCTTAAGACTCTCATGTGGCATTTGATCGCTCATGCTTGAGCCCCCTTTAACCAACTTGGCTTCTGCCAATTTTGTTTCCATGGACGAGGATGACCGTCTTGAATCATTTTTTGAATGACCATAATACCATCAAGCACGGCTTCAGGAGCAGGAGGGCAACCTGGAACATAAGCATCGACAGGAAGCACTTTATCCACACCCTGCAGTACATGATAGGCCCTGTAAAAACCACCTGAACTCGCGCATGCTCCCATAGAAAGAACA
>CALGNA010000163.1 GCA_937958795.1 uncultured Bdellovibrionales bacterium
CAATGGCTGGAAAAACAGGAACAAGTCAGGTCAGAGGCTTTGAGTCCAAAAATATTTATAAAAAATGCGAAGAGAGAGACCTTACAAGCAGGCACCATGGTTGGTTTATTGCTTATGCACCAGCAGAAAAACCAGAGATTGTAGTAGCCGCCCTAGCAATGCACTCCTGCCATGGGAGCTCAGGCGCAGCTCCAATGGTTAAGGATGTCATCTTAAAGTACTTTGAAGAAAAAAATAAAAAACCCGTTGGCCCTACACCTAAAAGTTTTCCTAAAAACAAAAATCTACTTAAAAATCTTGGACCTCAAAATTCTGAAGAGAACATACCTCAACTCCTACAACCCCTACAACAGGGAGCTTCTCTATGAACAACAACTCACCGGCTCTCTTTAAACTCTTAAAAATTGATTCTAACTTTATCATTCTCATACTATGCCTCAACATAGTCGGGTTAATTAATCTATTTAGCGCTACGAGTGGCTCTAACATCAGCTCTGTCTTTTGGTCACAAGCAACATGGTTGAGTTTAGGCTGGCTTGCATTTTTTTTAGCCTCTTTAATAAATGCAGATTGGTTAAAAAAATCAGCTATCCCTATTTATATTTTGCACATAGGTCTTCTTATTGGAATATTACTTTTTGGTAAAATCTATATGGGCGCTCAAAGATGGTTTGATTTAGGCTTTTTTAAATTTCAACCCTCTGAAACTGCTAAAACTTCTGTCATTCTCATTTTGTCATATATACTCTCAAGAAGATCTAGCTTTGGCCACCAGCCCAATCTGAATTTAAAAAAACTTATTTTTCCCGTCATCATTCTTGTTATTCCTTTTTTACTTATCCTCAAACAACCCGACCTAGGAACAGCACTTATCATTTTAGCTATTGGTGGTAGTCTTTTACTCTTTGTCGGAATACAAAAAAAAATCCTTCTCTTTGCTTGTATTGCAGGGCTGGTAACAGCTCCAATCATGTGGAATTTTGTTTTAAAAGATTACCAAAAAAGAAGAGTAATGACCTTTTTGTCACCAGATTCTGACCCACGAGGAGCTGGCTACAACAGCATACAATCTAAAATTGCAGTGGGTAGTGGAGAATTTTTGGGCAAAGGCTTTATGCAAGGGACTCAATCGCAGCTTGAATTTTTACCTGAGCGACATACTGATTTTATTTTTAGTGTTTTATCAGAAGAACACGGATTTTTAGGTGCCGTTACTACAGTAGGCCTCTTCTTTATCTTATTTATTCTATCTATTCGAATCGCAACCCAAGCACGAGATCTTTTTAGTGCGCTCCTATGTATTGGCTTAACCGCATCGCTTTTCTGGCATTTTTTTATTAACGTAGGAATGGTCATGGGGCTATTGCCTGTGGTGGGCGTTCCGCTGCCTCTTGTCTCTTACGGAGGCTCTTCCCTTGTTAGCAACATGGCTTCGCTAGGACTTATTGCTGGCGTTAGTATACGGAAGAATTTGTTTTAGAGGCTGCCTATTGAACAAATAGAGATAGTGTAAAATTTGACTTGCCTATGGTACAATCTGGTTATTCTTTGAAATAAATACTCTAAATATAAACCCAGAATTGCTTATTTTAACAGGTTTCTTAATGTTTCATAACCTAAGCCATCTTTCATGAACAAGTGGCCCTTCTTTTAGATCTCGTTTTTCAGACCACGAGAGTTTAAAATTGAGCTTAAACTCATCACTATTAGTATCTAGATCCCATGAGCAATCACCATCGTATTCTCCAGGAACTCTGGTTAAATCGATAGAACTTATTTGACTATCCACTTGTTTGAAAAGCTGCTGATATACACTTTTACCACCAATAATCCAGATAGGATTTGCAATGCTTCTTGCTATTAAAAACCCATTTAGTTCATCTAAGTTTTGATAAATTTTTATACGCTCAAATTCAGAGTACTTTTTCTTATACTCTAAGTAATTGTCTTTTGTTAAAACAAGAAAGTTGTTATTTTTCCATTTATGTAATGCTGTTTTAAGGTTATTTTTTATTATGGAATCAAAAGTTTTTCTACCAACAACAACATCACAATTGTTAATAATTTTATGAAACCTTTTAAGATCTTCAGGGATATCCCAAGGCAGACTGTTGTTTTTTCCTAAGGTTCCATTTTCTGAAAGAGCTAAAATCATTTTAAGGTCTATAATTTTCCCTGAAGCTGAGACAGGTTTAGACATCAGTTTTCATACTCTTCTCAAGTAATGGACGATATAGATCTTCCTTCAAAGGAATAGACCATAACTCATCCCAATCACACTCCCCAAATTTGACTCGAGGAGCTTTCAACAACACAAGTGGTGTTTGGTCATTGCCTTCTCCCATTAGGAAAACTCCGGTTTGGGCTAAGGCATCTGCAACATTGATACGAGTCATCTTTAATTCTCGACCAAACAAATCCAATTGACCCACATGATCTTCAATGGGGCTAAAACCCTTACCACAAACAGCAGCCCCAACAACACCTCTTCTCAATGGTTTGGTATGGGAGTCCACCATGAGAAGACCAAATGATGGATTTTTTTTGATTCCTGAATTTGATAACTCTAAGCTAAGTTCATTTTCTAAAAATTCATAAAGTTGTATGAGGGATTTTTTTGGATCTTTAGGATACAAAATATAATCTCCATTAGGAGAGTTTGATTCATCAATTCCAGCACTCGGAAGTAGCAAGCCTTCTTTAATAGACAAATGGCACCCATACTCGATCTCGCCTAAATAAACATCAGACTCTTGTATTATGAGGTCTTTTTTTGATGAAACATCTGATATCTTTAACAACCTAGATTCAGCCAATGAAAATAACTTCGTTGCAATACACAGAACAGATCCCTCTAACTCAGCAATATCAATATGACTTAATATAAACTGGCCTAACTCCTCTCCAATCTTCATCTTCTCTGTTTCGATAGAAAAACCAGATATAGCTAATTTTTTTTTCATACCTCTACCTACTCTTATTTATAGTAAACAATGACTTTCATCAGACTGAACAAAATGATAGCCAGCCAAGGCCTTTGCATGACCGATGGGATCATGAACCCTGATGTAATGAGCTCCGCTCTGACTTAAGTGAATAGCAGAACCCACTGACTCAAAGTCTCTGTCTTTGGCGCCTTGTACCCCTAGGTTCTTATAAAAAGACTTCCTTGAAACACCCCAGTAAACGCCACATCCTAATTTATTTAATTCTTTGGCTCTTTTGATAATTTCTTGAGATTGTGAGGCTGTTTTACCAAAACCAATTCCTGGATCAATTAAAATTTGTGATTTAGATATACCATACTCATTTAGTATTTTGAATTTCGCTAAAAACCAATCCATAAGTACTTTTATGGGATCTTCATTTTTATTTAAAACTTTTTTAGGATCTGCAGGAATAGATAAACTATGCATTAAAACATACTGACCATTGAAGTTTTTGATAAGTTTTAATTTTTCATTATCTAAACGGCCACTAACATCATTCCAAATATCAAAACAAGAGTACTCACGTAATTTTACAAAAGTCTCAGCATGATAAGTATCTACACTTAAAATAGGTCGAATTATTTTATCCTTATAACACTCTTCAAATAACTTTATAAATGGCGATAGTCTTTCCCATTCCATTTCTGAAGTTAGTACCTCAGCTCCTGGACGTGTTGATTCTGCACCAACATCTATGGCTTGAATACCTTTATCTTGCCAGGTCTTTACAAGACCTAAAACCTCTTGAGGAGACGAATAACGACCTCCATCTGAAAATGAATCTGGTGTTAAATTTAGTATTCCTATCCATTTAGGCTGGTGAAGCTTATGCTCTTGTGCTTTTTGTAAGATATTTGCGTTCTTTAAAAAATGATCTTTAAAAATTATGTCCAAGTCACTTAGTGGATCCAAAACAAAAGCACGCTCTTTCCATCTAGGGTGTGGCAAAATTAAACCACATGAATCAAAATCTTTCTCTTGGATGCTTATAGAGTTTTTTTTATCTTTGCTAAAGAACAACAGATCTAAATCACATTTTCTTGGCGCCATATGCACCTTGGGGTCTAAGTTTACTTCATGTTGAACTTTTTGGAGAAGCTTAAAAAATTCTATGCAACTTAAATCCTGACTTATTTCAATTCTAAGGACTGCATTTGCATAAGGCTTATTCCAACTCTCATCTTCATAAAAGTCCAAAACGGCTGCTGTATGATAAAGCGGACTGACTGATAGTTGTATAACTTGATCAAAAATCTCTAACTTACCGACACATTTTTGAATATTATCATAAGGATCTCCTAAGTTAGAACCCCACCCAACATAAGCTATTGAAGATGATTCTATCTCTAACTTCTTTTTCATTAAAAAGGCTCGCCTATCCAATAGGAAACACCTTCATCAATCTCTGGAACAGGGGGAAAACACTTTAGAACGCAAAAAGTCATGATCTCAGCTGTATATTTATTCTCAATAAAGTATTTTTTTAAAGACTCTAAACAACTGGCAACAAGGTATTCAATGGTTTTAAATTCAGACCCGTCAAGATAGGAAGTTAAGAGAGTCACTATTTTTTGGTAACAAATGGTATCTTCGACAAGATCTGTTGTCTCTGCCATTAAAGGCTCTTGCCATTTTAATTTTAATTTAATTTTGATAGGTTGCGTATAGTAACGCTCTTCTTTTAAACACCCAAGATGAACTCGGGTGCTTAATGAATGTATAACCAGATACCGATTAGGCAACTTTGTGATCAACACATGGCCCATCATAAATTGAGGACAAAAATCCCCACAAGGCTTTTGCCGCTTTTTTTGAAGACTCTAATGCTAAAACCTGCTCATCTGCACTAAGTTGATCCAACAAGTACTCACAATCTTCTCTGTGCTCAATATCAGCAGTTTCATGTACAGAAAAGAACATTAAAGCTTCTTTAGAGTGTACGTCATAATGCTCTTTTAAACCTTCAATTTTTGAAGTTGCGACTTCGGGCACCTGATATTCATAGGCATACAATGCAGCCAAACCTTCCGCATAACTAGAACGTGCTAATGAATGAAAAGTTGAAGTCAAATTTGCAACGCCATCAGCTGCTACATCTTGTTGGACATCTTCTTTCTTAACTCCAACACCTTCAGCAAACTGAAGCCAAAGATCAGGGTGAGAAGTCAGCTCTAGTCCCTCTTCTTCATTTAAATTTTCTAAAAGCATTCTTCTAGCTTTTACATCTTCAGCCTGGGAATGAATAGCACTGATGTAACGTGGAAAAGCAACGACATGTTTGTAGTACTGTTTTGCATAAGTTTGAAGTTGATCAACAGGGAGAGTCCCCTCTTGCCACGCTTGATAAAATGGGTGTGTTAATAAATGAAAAGGCTTTAACTCTTCTTTTAATTGCTGCGAAAATAATTTCATCTAAAACTCCTATGATTATTGTTAAATGTATCTCTTAAGCTATATAACTTGTCTCTCTATTTTTTCTATATTTTTTCAAAATTATATTTATATTGTTATAGGTGTTTATCAAAAAGCTTTGATAAATCAGCCTTGGGCAAATTCCCCATCACCTGATCAACCACCTCTCCATCCTTAAACAGGATCATAGTCGGGATGCTTCGGACCTGAAATGAGGCAGCTGTCTCACGATTCTCATCTACATTTACCTTAGTGATTTTTACTTTGGATTCATAATCAACAGCAAGCTCCTCTAAGGTCGGCGTTAGAGCTCTGCAAGGTCCACACCACTCTGCCCAAAAATCCACTAATACTAGTCCTTTAGCATCTTTTACTTGAGATTGAAATTCAGAATCTGAAACAGCTATAGGTTTTGACATGTGCGAGGTCTCCTTTTCGTTAAAATTCTTGCTTTAAATTTAATCTTCTAGCAAGTCTCGACTCTAAAACCATACTCGATTTGCCGATGAATGTGTATGGAAAAAAGTAAAGGAAATATCTTAATACTTGATGATCATCAACCTATCCTTGATACCCTTAAAATTGGGCTCGAAGATGGTGGTTTTACTTGTACAATATGCTCAACTGAGCAATCTGCCGTTAGTGAAAGCCGCTACAAAGCTTTTGATATCATCTTAGTCGACTGCCTGCTGCCCAAAAGGCCCGGTCCTGAGGTCGCTATCGAACTCTTAGAACAAAACCCTAATGCCCAACTTATACTTATGAGCGGGGTCTTTAAAGATCAAGAGTACGCAACTCAGGCACTTAAAAAAACCAAAGCACACCATTTTTTGCAAAAACCATTTGAAATTTCTGAACTTCTAAAGCTTTTTGAAAGCAAAGTAGAACTTCAAGACAAACTAGATCCACTCTCTAAACTCTTTTCCCACGAATGGACACAGGAAGATTTTACTAGGTTTTTCAAAAACTCACACAACATCCCCTCCTTTTATATGCCTCTCGTACTAGCTGAAGCCTGCCACCTTAATTTAGAAGGTAT
>CALGNA010000164.1 GCA_937958795.1 uncultured Bdellovibrionales bacterium
ATGAGGATAGGGAAAATGAGGGCGACCTTGTTTGTCCTGCTGCGACTGTGACATCAGAAATGATTAACTTTATGGCTCAAGAAGCTAGAGGGCTCATTTGCCTCTCTTTGCCAGATGAACAAATTGAACAACTTAAGCTTCCGTTTATGGTTCCTCCAACAGAAAATAAGACTTCTAATAAAACAGCATTTACAATTAGTGTTGAAGCTGCTCAAGGAGTGAGCACTGGGATTTCAGCAGCAGATAGAGCTCATACCATTCGAGTAACAGCTAATCCAAAGGCAAAGCCTGAAGACATTATTTGTCCCGGTCATGTTTTCCCAATTAGAGCTCGTAAAGGCGGAGTGCTTAAGAGGGCTGGCCATACAGAAGGAAGTGTCGATCTCATGAAGTGGTCTGGCTTGGAGCCCGGAGCTGTCATTTGTGAAATCATGAACCCTGATGGAACTATGGCGCGGTTACCAGAGTTAAAGGCCTTTGCTCAAAAATTTGATTTAAAAATTGGAACCATTGTTGATCTTATAGAGTATGCTTTGAAAAATGACTTTTTTCTAGAGGAAGTTTATAAAGAGCAACTTGAGTGGAGAGGAAAAAAACCACTTTTTCATAAAGTGTTTCTTAATAATATTGATGGTAACTTACATCACGTTTATCAGGTTGGTGAAAAGCTTGAAACCCCTTTAGTTAGGGTTCATAGGTCGAAAGGCCCTTTGAATTTTGTTGATCATGGTCCTCGTAATGTTGCCCCCTTTTTAAGGTCATTTGATGAATCTAAAGAAGACGGGATCTTTGTTCTCTTAAATCCTTTTATCCTGCATGCAGAAGGTGAAGCAAATCGATTGGAAAAGACCTCAACAGATCATAGAACTTACGGAGTTGGTGCCCAGATATTAAAGAGCTTAGGAGTAGATAAGATCAAGCTCATCAGTGGGAGTGAAAAAGGTGTTGCAGGTTTAGGTGCCTTTGGAGTGAAAGTTTTGAAACAAATAGAGCCTGAAAATTATTTTAAGGGTGAGTTTGATGCAAACTAAGCTAAAAATAGGCCTTGTTAAAGCTGTCTTTTATGAAGAAGAGATTAAGATTTTAACAAGAGATTTTAAAAAACGTATAAAAGAGTTGTATTCAAAAAATTTTGATCTTGAATTTGTAGAAATGGAAGTCCCAGGAGCTTTTGAAATTCCATTAGCTTCTAAGTGGTGTCTTGAAAAAAAATGCGATGCTGTTGTGGGGCTGGGCTTGGTTATTCGAGGAGAGACAGCTCATTTTGATTGGGTTTGTAAAGCAGCCCAAGAGGGGACTTTGCAGGTGGGGCTAGAGTTTTCTAAGCCTGTACTGTTTGGCGTGCTTACGACTGAAAATCGTATACAAACAGATGAGAGGATTTCAGGTAAAAAAGGTCCACATGGAGCCAAGATGGCAGAGGCTCTTCATTGCATGTTGTCTAATGTCCTTGTTTAATATCTAGATGAGATCTGTCCAAAAAGAACAAGAACAACGCCGACGTGAAGTCAGGTGGATTTTGCCACTCCTGTTTGTTTTGTTTATTGGGCTTATTTTAGAGTTTCGTGTTTATGAGCTAGCTTCAAAATTGCCAGTTCCACAATTTGTTAGTTTTCTTGGTCTCATACACTTTAATGTTATCTTATTTTTTATCATTTGTTATTTGAGCTTTAGAAATCTATCAAAAACTTTTATTGAAAGACGTTTAGGTATTATAACGAGAACCTTTCAATCAAAGTTGGTTGTATCGTTTTTAAGTTTTGCTCTGTTGCCAACCTTGTTTTTGTTTTTAGTTTCTATTTTTTATCTCAACTCAAATCTAAACCGTTGGTTTTCTGGTAAGTCGCAAATGTTAACCCAGGAGATTATCAATCTTAGTCAAGCAAGTTTAGAAAGAGAAACTCAAAGTTCGTATAAAGATGTCGCCGGTTTTATTAAAGCTAATGAATCAGTTGTTATGGGTCATGCAGAAGAGCCCAACAATGCTGTTTTTTGTAGTGAACTTGATTCTTCAAAAATGTCAGAGTTTTTTTATATGATTTATAATCTGGGTTTAGATGTTGAGGATGAAAAAAAACTACAAGTTGTAACAAAAGAAGGTGAGTCTTGTTATTTGATAGATTTAAATTTAGTTAAAAAATTGAAATTTCCAGAAGGACAGATTTATTTTCGTGATGTATTCATAAAACTAAATGAGCCAACTCTTGTGATTGGACAGGTTTATGGAAACAGCTCTGTTTTTAAATTTACTTCTATTAAGGATATCTGGGTCGATGCTTCATCTTATGGTGTTGTAGAAAATGAAAAGAAACTTTTTGGTCATATTTTAGATGTTGTTAGAACTCTGTATGGGAGTTTATTGCTTGTTGTATTGGGTTTTGTTTTTTTGGGTGGGATTTGGTTTGCTGTTTATTTTTCAAGGCAAATGAGCCGTTCCGTAGAAAAAATGTTGAAAGCTACAGAGGGAGTCAATAAGGGAGACTTAAAGCTGATAGAGTTTAAAACAGGTACAACTGAGTTTGATCAATTGGTACAATCTTACAATAAGATGATCCAAAACTTGAAAGCTTCAAGGATGGATGAGCAAGATGCAAAATCTCAGCTAGAAGATGCTCTAGAGGAGCTTAATTTAAAAAACAAATCAGTACTAAATATCTTAGAAGCCATTAACAGTCGTATTTTAATTATCAACAAAGACACTGAAATAATTGACGCTAATTTAAAGATGAGAAATTTTTTAGGTTGGAGTCTTTTAACTAGGGTGTCTGATTTAGAAATGTCGGTAGATTTAAAAGAGACACTAAAGGAATTAGTTAAAGATTTATCTCTGCTTAATGAAGATAATGTATATGGGGAGAAGCCTTTGCTTATTAAGGGTGTTGAGCTTCCTATTTTGGTCTATGGCGCCAAGGTGGCGGACCCAAATAACATAAATGAAGATATTTATATTTTTACTTTTCAGGATTTAAGTTTTTTAGCTGATTCTGAGAGATCAAAAGCATGGCAGGATGTTGCAACGAGATTGGCTCATGAGATTAAAAACCCCTTAACTCCTATTAAACTTCATATGGAACGCCTTATTAAGAAGGGTGATAACTTGGGAAGTGAAGAAAGAGAAAAGTCCTTCAGACAAGTCTTAGTTGAGGTTGATGGCATTAAAACTTTAGTTAATAAATTTAGAAAATCTGCCCAGAGTTCGATGATGAATTTTCAAAAAATGAATGCTGATCATTTTTTTAGAGAATTAGCTGAAATTTATAAGGTGAGCGTCGAGGACCGTATCATTGAATTTTTAATCCCTGAAGAGAGAGCGGAATTTATTGGTGATCAAAATGCACTTAAACGAGTTCTCATGAACTTTATTGATAATGCTTTAGAGGTGCAAGAAGTGGCAGCGCGTCCTAAAAAAATTCAAGTCGGTATCGAAGTGATGTCTGAGATTAAAAAAATCCAATTATGGGTCAGGGACAATGGGGTTGGAGTAGATAAAGAAATACAAACTCGATTGTTTGAAGCATTTGTATCTCATAAAGCAGGTGGAACAGGTCTTGGTCTGTCTATTTGTAAGAAAACTGCTCATTTGCATGGGGGCTTTGTTGGTTTTAAAACAGGTTCAGACGGAAGTCTTTTTTACATAGAGATACCTATTGGAGATGTTTAGGGGTCTTTAGAATTATAAGAAAATTTTGCAATGCGACGTTTAGTAAAGGGACTTATTTAGAGACTCGGGTTAACACAATTATATGATGAAAATCCTTGTGGTTGACGACGAAAAGACAATAACAGATACAATGGCACTTTTTTTGCGTGAAGAAAATTACCGTGTGAACGTAGCTCAGTCAGCACCAGAGGCTTTTGAGCTCCTATCAAAAGAGAGTTTTGATGTATTACTTTTAGATATCTGGATGCCTGGCGATTACGATGGTATGGGGCTGATGGAAAAGTTAGAAGCACTAACTCAGGCACCTGCTGTTATCATGATGTCTGGGCATGGTTCTATTGATATTGCAGTTCAAGCGACTAAAATGGGTGCTTGGGATTTTTTAGAAAAACCCTTATCAATGGACCATGTTTTAATCCAGCTTAAAAATATCAGTCAAAAAAACAGGCTTAAATCCCAAAGAGATGCTTGGAAAAAGCTCTATTTAGAAGAGCTAGAAATAGTTGGGTCTAGTGAATCCACTCAGTTTTTAAAAAAAGCAGT
This sequence comes from uncultured Bdellovibrionales bacterium, assembly GCA_937958795.1. Classification (GTDB taxonomy): domain Bacteria; phylum Bdellovibrionota; class Bdellovibrionia; order Bdellovibrionales; family UBA1609; genus CALGNA01. Next base: position 4,205 of record CALGNA010000164.1, read on the forward strand.
CGTTAGAAATGCTAGAACATCTCAGGGGCTTTATATTTGGGGTCAGAAGGGTTTAGGTAAATCTTTAGTTGCTAAATCTATTCATGAAAACTCTAAGAGGGAAGGTTTGTTTGTTGAGTTTAATGCTGAGCAAGTAAGCTCTCGCGAAGCTATTTCCATAATAAAGGGATTTTCTGATGGGGATTTATCTGAGTATTCTTTAATTAAAAAAGCTCAAGCTGGTAGTTTTTATATCAAAAACATAGATTTTTTAAATATTAAAACCCAAGAGTTCTTAGTTCAGCTTTTAGATAAATCTGTTGCGGAAGTTAATCCCCCTAGGTTTATACTATCAGGCATGCAGCCGGTGGAAAAATTACGTGAGCAAGGTTTCTTGGGAGAGTTTTTAGATAAATTTTGTATTCATAAGATTGCAATGCCGAGTTGGGAGGAGAGGTCTTCAGATTTAGAAGCTTTAGTAAAGTTTTTTTCTTTAAAGGCTGTTGAAAAGTGGGGAGGCAAGCTTCTTGTGCTTGGACCTGATGATATAAAAGAAATAAGTCAAAAAAAATGGAAATCAAGTTTTGCAGAGCTGAGATCTTATATTGAGTATAAGCATTTAAGCGCATAAAGTTTGGTTTAAGTTCGTAGGTTTATTCTTAAATATCGAGTTGTATTGATCTCAGAGTTCAGTGATTATTTTTCAAGCTTGAGTTTATTTGGAGGTTTTATGTTGTGGAGTCAGAGTTTTTTAAAAACATCGAAAACGGATCCCTCTGATGCAGAAATTCCGAGTCATAAACTTATAATTCGTTCGGGTTATGTAAAAAAATTAAGCCAAGGGATATTTACCTATGGACCTGTTTTTTTAAGATCATTAAGGAAGCTAGAGAATATAATTCGAGAAGAGCTTGAAGCTATTGGGTCTCAAGAGATTCTAATGCCTATGGTGCAGTCTTCAAGTGTTTGGAATGAGTCAGGCAGATGGTCAAAGATGGGACCAGAGCTATTAAGATTTAAGAATAGACTGGATCAAGATTGTTGTTTAGGGGCTACACACGAAGAGGTAGTAACTGACTTTCTTAGACATGATGTAAACAGCTATAAAGATTTTCCTTTATCAGTCTTTCAGATTCAAAATAAGTATCGGGACGAAATCAGGCCTAGGTTTGGTTTAATGAGAGGCCGTGAATTTTTAATGAAGGATGCCTATAGCTTCGATAGAAATAAAGAAGAATCAATTGTAGCTTACCAAAAATTTAAAAAGGCCTATCAAAATATATTTGATAGGGTGGGTTTGGATTATAGGGTTGTTAAAGCAGATAGCGGAGCAATGGGTGGGTCTCTAACAGAAGAATTTCAGGTTTTGGCCGAGATTGGAGAGGACGAGTTGTTAATCAGCGATGGTTCTGATTTTGCTGCTAATAGAGAGGTATGCGCTTGTTTGCCTAATTTAGAGCCTCCGACTCAGGTTTTTGAAAAAGAAGAGCTCATTGAGACACCAGGTTTAGAGTCTATGGAGGCTTTAGCGGAGTTTTTAAAAACTGATGTTTCAAATTTAGTGAAAACTATGTTTTTCAAAGTAGAAATTGAGGAAGCTAAATCAGAAAATATCGCTGTTCTCATGAGGGGTAGTGATTCTGTTAATTTGTTAAAACTTAAGAATGTATTAGGTGCTTTGCAACAGCCACAGGCATTAGAGGCTCATGAAGTTGAGAGTGAAGTAGGTTCTCCTCCTGGAAGCTGCGGGCCTAAGGGGCTTGAGATGAGAATTTTTGCTGATCAAAATTTAAAAGTTTTTAAATCCTGTTTTGTGGGTGCTAATAAGAAAGGTTATCACTTGTCTGGTGTCCAGCCAGGTAAAGATTTTAAAATTGAATCTTTTAATGATTTTAGGTTAGCCCAGGAAGGTGACCCTAGTCCTGAAGGAGATGGCAAGCTTAAGTTAATTAGAGGGATCGAAGTGGGGCATATATTTTATTTAGGTCAGACTTATACTTCGCCCAAATCTTTAAATTTTAATTATTTAGATAACAATGGTAAAGCACAAATTGTTGAAATGGGATGTTATGGAATTGGTGTGGGGCGGACGCTACAGGCTGCTATAGAACAAAACCACGATGATAAAGGTTCTATTTGGCCCAAGGCTATTTCTCCTTATCAGGTACATATTTCTTGGTTGGACCCAGGAGATAAAGATACAAGTGAGTGGCTTGAGGGGTTTGTTTCAGGTTTAAAAGACAAGGGTATTGATTATTTTATTGATGATCGTAAAGAGAGACCAGGCGTTAAGTTTAAAGACGCAGATCTTTTAGGTTTTCCCGTTAGAGTTGTTTTAGGTAAAAGAGGTTTTGGTAATAATGAAGTTGAATGTGTTCTAAGGTGTAAAAATGAAAAACATGTTGCTACTAAAGACGAAGCTTTTGATCTCACCTTAAAGTTACTGCAGGAAGCGATATAGTGTTAGAATCTACCTCACTAGAACCACAATTACCCTTGTTTTTAGCTTTAGACTCAGATGACAACAAGATATGGCAGAAGTCCTTTTTTGATACTTTTTCATCAGAAGTTTATGGTTTTAAAGTAGGGCCACGCGTTTTTTTTAATACTCATAAAATAGAATTATTAAAAAAAATTAAATCTCCTTTGTTTGTTGATTGTAAATTTTTTGATATTCCAAAAACCATGTTGGCCTCAGTTAGAGCTGCATTTGATTTTGGAGCCTCTTATGTCACTGTCCATACATTGTGTGGATCAGAAAGTTTAGAGAAGTTAAAAACTTTAGAGCTTGAGTTAAATAAAATAAGGCCTTTTAAGATATTATGTGTAACGGTTTTAACAAGTTATTCTATAGCGAATTTAGGGTGGCAGGCTGAAGAAATCAAAGAAGAGGTCTTGCGGCTTGCTCAACAAGCTTACAGTTCTGGGCTCAAAAGCTTTGTCTGTTCAGCCCTAGAAGTTGCAGAACTGAAAAAAAACTTCCCAGACGCATATTTTGTAACGCCAGGAGTAAGGTTGCCTTCGGATGAAAAAGGCGACCAAGTAAGAGTTGTAGGGCCAAAAGAAGCTTTGTCTAATGGGGCAGACAAATTAGTTGTTGGCCGTCCACTCGTACAGGCTCAAGATATAGGCTTTGCTTTAAAGACATGGAGAGAGGCTTTGGTTTAAAGCCTTTAAAAAGAGTTAAAATATAATGAGATATGTAATTGGTAGGCATGCTTGCGAAGAGGTTTTTAGGATTCGGCCACAGTCGGTTGAAGAGATATTTGTCTTAAAGCAAACAAAATCTACATTAAAAGAATGGAAAAGCGATTTAGTAAATAGATTTTCTAAAGTGAGGTTGTCTGAAAAGCCAGCCCCTTTTTTTGATAAATTAGGTTCAGGTCATCAGGGGTTTGCTATCAAGTGTGAAACTTTAAAATGGGAAGACCCAGTTGAATTAAAAGGTCCAATTTTAGTTTTAGATGGGATTGAAGATCCACAGAATTTTGGAGCAATTATTCGTACAGCTTGGCTCTTAGGTGTAGAGCAAGTGCTAATTCCTGAGAGGAGACAAGTTACAGTGACGTCTACAGTGACAAAAATTGCTTCCGGTGGAGTTGAGCATGTTCCTGTTTTTACATGTGCACATTTAAATAAAGAAATTGAGACTCTTAAAAAGAGTGGCTTTTGGGTTTACGGGGCTTTTCCGCCTGAACCCAAGGTTCAGTCTCTTGGGCAGGTTCAATTTGATGAAAAAAGTGTGATTGTTCTCGGCGCAGAGCATTCTGGAATTAGAAAAAGTCTAGAAAAAGTTTGTGACTTAAAAGTCACGATTCCTCAATTAGAAGCAAGCGCCAGCCTAAATGTAGGAGTTTCAGCAGCTATTTTTCTTGCAGAATTTTGTCGCCAATGGCCACAAAAGCTTTGACAGTTTGATAGGACAACATTAGTCATAACTCTTGCAAATTGCTTTTTTAGCAAAGCCTAAGTTTGTTGGCTGGATTAGCTCAATTGGTAGAGCAGCTGATTTGTAATCAGCAGGTTGGGGGTTCAAGTCCCTTATCCAGCTCCATTAGCTTTGGAGAGATGCCTGAGTGGTTAAAAGGGACGGGCTGTAAACCCGTTGACTTCGGTCTACGTAGGTTCAAATCCTACTCTCTCCACCATTTTTTAAGAGGCTAACTTTTAGGTCTGCTTTTAAAGTTTGCAAGAGGTTTAGCGGGAGTAGCTCAATTGGTAGAGTATCAGCCTTCCAAGCTGAGGGTTGCGGGTTCGAGACCCGTCTCCCGCTCCATTTTTTAAGGGCCCATATGGCTCAGGGGTAGAGCACACCCTTGGTAAGGGTGAGGTCGTGAGTTCAAGTCTCACTATGGGCTCCATTCTTGTGTCTTTAAATAGGCCTTGAGTAATTTGGTTGAACTTGTTATGGATTTGGTTTTAAGATTAGTTTTAGTTTTTATATTATTTATATGGAGGATAACATGGCTAAAGAGAAATTTGAACGGAATAAGCCGCATGTTAATATCGGAACCATTGGTCACGTTGATCATGGTAAAACCACTTTAACTGCCGCTATTGCCACTGTGCTTGCAAAGGCTTCAGGCGGAGAAGCGAAAAGCTATGCCGACATAGATAACGCTCCAGAAGAAAAAGAGCGTGGAATTACAATTGCAACTTCTCATATTGAGTACGAAACTGAGAATAGACATTACGCTCACGTTGATTGCCCAGGTCACGCAGATTATGTGAAAAACATGATCACAGGTGCTGCGCAAATGGATGGAGCTATTTTAGTTGTAAGTGCAGCTGATGGTCCAATGCCACAAACTCGTGAGCACATCCTTCTTGCACGTCAGGTTGGTGTTCCACATATTGTTGTTTTTATGAACAAAGTGGATCAAGTAGAAGATGAAGAACTTCTTGAGTTAGTTGAGCTAGAGATTCGTGAACTTTTAAGCAAATATGATTTCCCTGGTGATGATACAACTATCGTTAGAGGATCTGCTTTAAAAGCTGTAGAGGGTGATGAAAGCAAAATTGGTGCCCCTGCAATTTTAGAACTAATGGCTGCAGTTGATAAAGATATTCCTTCTCCTGAGCGTGACACTGAAAAATCATTTTTAATGCCTGTTGAGGATGTTTTCTCAATTTCTGGTCGTGGTACAGTTGTAACAGGTCGTATTGAGCGTGGGATCATTAAAGTTGGAAACGAAGTTGAAATTATTGGTATACGTGAGACTCAAAAAACAACAGTTACAGGAATTGAGATGTTTAGAAAGCTTCTAGACTCTGGTGAAGCTGGTGATAACTGTGGTATCTTACTACGTGGTACTAAAAAAGAAGAAGTTGAGAGAGGACAAATCTTAGCAATTCCTGGTACTATCAAGCCGCATAAGAAATTTAAATGTGAAGCTTATATTTTAAGCAAAGAAGAGGGTGGAAGACATACTCCATTCTTTAGTAATTACAGACCACAGTTTTATTTCAGAACAACTGATATTACGGGTAGTATAACTCTTCCTGAGGGAACAAAAATGGTTATGCCTGGCGATAGAGTTGAGATGACCTGTGAGTTAATCGCTCCAATTGCAATGGAAAAAGAGTTGCGTTTTGCGATTCGTGAGGGTGGCCGAACAGTTGGTGCCGGAGTCGTAACTGAAATTGTTACGTAAGTAATAGTTTCTATTAAATTTAGGATTTACTTAGAGGCCTTTTCATAGAATGAGGCCTCTTTTTTTAGGGTTGTAGCTCTAATTGGTAGAGCGGCGGATTCCAAATCCGTAGGTTGTGGGTTCGAATCCCTCCAGCCCTGCCATTTTTTTGTAACTTGAGAAGTGATTAGGAGAGTTCTAATGGATCAGCGCAATCAAAAAATTACCCTTATGTCTTTTGTTGGTGTTGGAGCCCTTGTTTACTTTATAACTAGAATTTTGGTAGACTCCATGGCTTCAATTTTGCCAGTTGTAGCTAGGCTTAAAACACAAGCTATTTTTGAGCATGGTGTTCCTTTAGGTTTAGGTTTTGTAGCTTTCTTGTTGCTTCAGACAAGAAAGGATATTCGAAAATGGGCAGATCTAGTATTAACAGAATTTTTCAAGGTCGTCTGGCCTTCAGCTAAGGATACACGTGCAATGACAGTTGTTGTTTGTATTATGCTTATCATTTCAGGGATCTCATTAATGGCCTTTGATAATCTTTCTAGTTCAGTTGTCAAACTTGTTCTTGGAATGTAAGAAATAAATAAAAAAGGTTGAGAAGATGTCTGAAGAAGCACTTAAAAAATGGTATATTGTAAATACTCAAACGAGTTGTGAGGCAATTGCTAAGGCAGCTATAGAAGAGCGTGCTAAATCGAACAATATGGAAGAATTCTTTGGTGATATCCTCATTCCTACTGAAAATGTTGTTCAAATGATTAAAGGTCAGAAAACGACTCGAGCAAAAAAATTCTTTCCAGGTTATATATTTGTTCAAATGGTTATGAATGATAGAAGTTGGCACTTAGTTAAGAGTGCAGCTAAGGTGACTGGTTTTGTAGGGAGTGGCTCAAGCCGTAGTAAGCCTGTAGCAGTTCCTGAGCAAGAGGTTCTGAGGGTTACTCAACAAATTGAAGAAGGTGCTGTGGTTTCTAAACCTAAGGCAAACTTTTCTATTGGAGAGAGTATTACGGTCACAGACGGACCTTTTAATAACTTTGCTGGAACAGTTGAAGATATTAACGAAGAGAAAGGTAAGGTTAAGGTTTTGGTAAGCATCTTTGGAAGACCAACTCCGGTAGAACTTGATTTTGTCCAAGTCGAAAAAAATTAAAATAATTAGGTATTTTGCTTTGTAATTTGTTGACATGTGTGGTGTTTTAATGGCCTTTGTTTATTGGCATTGGTCTTATTTATCTTGAGGTACGTTTATGGCTAAAAAAATTCAGGGACTTATTAAGCTTCAGATTCAAGCTGGAAAGGCAAATCCATCTCCACCAGTAGGACCTGCTTTAGGTCAGCATGGTGTTAATATCATGGACTTTTGTAAGCAATTTAATGCAAAAACTCAGAAAACAGGAGACACGATTGTTCCTGTTGTTATTACAGTTTACCAAGATCGTTCATTTAGCTTTATCGTTAAGTCTCCGCCAACTTCTGTGCTTCTCAAAAAAGCAGTAAAGTTAAAGAGTGGATCTAAGATGCCACAAAAAGATAAAGTTGGAAAAGTAACAGGTGAACAGTTAAAAGAAATAGCTGAAATTAAGATGCCTGATTTAAATTGCAGCACTATTGAGGCAGCAATTGAGCAGGTAAGAGGAACAGCAAAAAGCATGGGACTAGAGGTCGCATAGTTTTTAGGATTTTAATTTTAAAGGAATTTATAAGATGCCTAAGTTAGGAAAAAGAATAAAAGCTCTAAAAGCAAAAGTTGATAAGACTCAAAAAGTAGGACTTGATGAGGGTTTTAATACAGTAGTGAGTTCTGCTAATGCCAAATTTGATGAGTCTATAGATGTTGCAGTTAAACTAGGAGTTGATCCTAAGCAGTCTGATCAACAGGTTAGAGGAGCTGTTTCTCTTCCTCATGGTCTTGGAAAAGATATAAAAATAGTCGTTTTTGCAAAGGGTCCAAAAGAAATCGAAGCAAAAGAAGCAGGAGCTGATATTGTTGGTGCAGACGATTTAGTTGAAAAAATTAAGGGTGGCTGGACTGATTTTGATAAAGCATTAGCAACACCTGATATGATGGCTACTGTTTCAAAGGTAGCTAAAGTTCTAGGGCCAAGAGGTCTTATGCCAAATCCTAAGGTTGGAACTGTAACCATGAATATTGGTGATGCAGTAAAGGCCGAGAAGAAAGGTAAGCTTTCGTATAGAGTAGATAAGGCTGGAATTGTTCATACAAGCATTGGTAGAAAGTCTATGGGTGCTGATAAGTTAAAAGATAATTTTAAAATTTTTGTAGATGCTTTGTTTAAAGCTAAACCGGCTTCGAGCAAGGGTGTCTACTTACAAGCTGTTTCGTTGTCATCAACAATGGGCCCAGGTATCAACTTGAGTCCACAGGATGCAGTGAAATCTAAATAAATAATCCCTTAAGGATACCAAAGACGTGAGGTGAGCTTGGCTTTAATATGCTAAGGGTCTTAATTTCCTCATGAGGTAGGTTATCCCTCCGGGCATAAAGGAGGTGAGTAGAGTGCTGACAAAAAGCGAAAAAGCTGAAGTTATTAAAAAACTGTCAGACAAAATGGAACAATCAGTAGGAAGCTTTTTAGTGGATTACAAAGGTTTGAATGTTGATCAAATGACTCAACTTAGAAAATCTTTATCTGAAGTTAAGGCTGAATTAAAGGTTGTTCGAAATACACTAGCAAAAAGAGCTATCGCAGATAGTCCACAAGTATCTGAAGCTTACGAAAAAGATCTTTTAGGTACAAATGCGTTTGTATTTGCCTATGAAGATATGAGTGCTTCGGCTAAGGCTTTAACAAAAGCTGCAAAGGATTTTGAGTTTTTTAATTTAAAATCTGGGTTTATGGACGGTGCATCTTTAGATAAAGACAAGATTACATATTTGGCGACACTACCAGGTAAAGATGAATTACGTGCAAAATTATTAGGTACGTTCCAAGCTCCTGCGTCTCAATTTGTAAGAGTCTTAAATGCTGTCCCTGGTGGATTAGTAAATGTTTTATCGGCCTATAAAGACCAGAAGTCTTAATAGCATTTAGTAGAGAGTTAATTTTAATTTAAATAGTTTAATTTTTTTTAGGAGAATAAAATGGCATTAAACAAAGAAGAAGTAGTAGACTTTTTATCAAATCTACCTGTGATCGAGTTAGCTGAATTAATTACAACATTAGAAGACAAGTGGGGCGTATCAGCTGCTGCACCTGTAGCTATGGCTGCTGCACCTGGTGCTGGCGGAGCTGCTGCAGAAGAGAAAACTGAGTTTGACGTTATTCTTGCAGGCGTTGGATCTAGTAAAATCAATGTGATTAAAGAAGTTCGTACACTGACAGGTCTAGGTCTTAAAGAGGCAAAAGACTTAGTTGAAGCTGCTCCAAAAGCGGTTAAAGAAGGTGTCGATAAGGACGAAGCAGAAAAAATCAAAGCAGCTCTTGAAAAAGCTGGCGCGACTGTTGAAGTTAAGTAAGAATACGACTTGTTTGAATTTTAAGAGCCCTTTATTTTTAAGGGCTCTTTATAGTAGCCGAAAATGGAGTTTTGATTTTAGATGTGGCTTGTTTAAGGCAAGTAAAAGACCTAGAATCAAAAGTTCATTTTTACATTTTAATAATTTAGAACTCATTTTTGGGAGTGGATATGTCTAAGAAAGCGGTGACCGCTTCAAATCTACGACTGCGAAAAAACTTTGCACGTAACAAAGTAGCCGTGGATATTCCGAACCTTATTGCATTGCAAAAAAAGTCCTATGAAGACTTTTTGCAGAAAAATTTTGACATGGACAGAAGATCTGATGTTGGTTTAGAGAGTGTTTTTCGCTCTGTGTTTCCAATATCTGATTTTAATAAAACAGCTAGTTTAGAGTATGTTGGCTATACACTTGAGCCACCTAAGTATGATGTAGAGGAGTGTCGCCAAAGAGGGATGACTTTTGCTGCACCAATGAAGGTCACTCTAAGGTTAGTTGTTTTTGATATAGATGAAGAAACAGAGGCTAGGCAGTTTAGAGACGCTAAAGAGCAGGATGTTTACTTAGGTGAAATTCCGCTTATGACAGCTAATGGTTCTTTTATTATTAATGGAACTGAAAGAGTTGTTGTTAGTCAGCTGCATAGATCACCAGGTGTGTTTTTTGATCATGATGGTGGAAAGGCAAGCTCGACTGGTAAATTTATTTATACAGCAAGAGTTATTCCATATCGTGGTTCTTGGCTTGATTTTGAGTTTGATCAAAAAGACTTACTTTATTGTAGAATTGATAGGAGACGTAAGTTTCCTGTGACCATTTTATTAAAAGCTCTTGGTTATAGTGTTGAAGAGTTAATGAATAGCTTCTATGATTTTGACCTCATTCGTTTAGAAAACGGAAAGTTTTATAGAAAATTATATATAGACAGAATGGCTGGTAATAAAGCTCTACATGATATTGCTGATCCAGACTCTGGAGAAGTTTATGTTCGTGCTGGAAGACGAATTACTCGTGCTGTTGTTAAAAAAATTAAAGCATCAGGTTTAGAAGAAACTGAAATTAATAGAGATGACTTGATTGGTAAAGTTGTAGGTGAGCCCATTATCAACTTTAACACAGGGGAAGTTGTTGCTGACTGTAATGCTGAGGTAACTCCTGAGATGTTGGCATATATTGAAATGGCCAAAATTGAAGAGCTACAGTTAATCTTTTTTGATGGTGTAGCGGTGGGGCCTTACCTAAGAAACACACTTCTTGTAGATAAAGTAAGCACTCAAGAAGAAGCTCTCATTGATGTTTATAAAAGACTTCGTCCAGGCGAGCCTCCAACATTAGAGGCTTCTCAGAACTTTTTTAACAGACTCTTTTTTGACCCTGAAAGTTATGACTTGTCAGAAGTTGGTCGTTTAAAGATAAATCACAGATTTGGTTTTTCAACTGATGATGTTCCTCTGGACCATCAAGTTTTAACTAAAGAAGATATCTTGAGTGTTACTCAGACCATTATTGACCTTAAAAATGGTCAAGGTTTAGTAGATGATATTGATCACCTTGGAAATCGACGTGTTCGTTCCGTTGGTGAGTTGGTTGAAAACCAATATAGAATTGGTTTGGTTCGTATGGAAAGAGCTATTCGTGAGAGAATGAGCTTACAAGACTTAGAAACTATGCGTCCTCATGACTTAATCAATGCAAAGCCAGTTAATGCTGTTATTAAAGAGTTTTTTGGTTCAAGCCAGTTATCTCAGTTTATGGATCAAACAAATCCTTTGTCTGAGATTACTCATAAAAGAAGACTTTCAGCATTGGGACCAGGTGGTTTAACAAGAGACCGTGCGGGTTTTGAAGTACGAGATGTACATCCTACCCATTATGGTCGAATTTGTCCGATTGAAACCCCAGAGGGGCCGAATATTGGTTTGATTGCTTCATTAGCAACATATGCACGAATCAATCACCATGGGTTTATTGAGACTCCTTATCGAGAAGTTACAGAAGGTAAGGTTAATCCTGAAATTAAATATTTATCTGCTTTACAAGAAGCAGGTCATAAAATTGCCCAGGTCTCTAGGGAGCAGGTTTCTCTAACGGAAATATCTACAGATACAGTAAATTGTCGTCATGATGGCGAGTATGAAATTATAGACAAAGAAGACGTTTCCTTAATGGATGTTTCTCCGAGTCAGTTGGTATCGATTGCGGCATCACTTATTCCATTTTTAGAGCATGATGATGCAAATAGAGCCTTGATGGGTTCAAATATGCAACGCCAGGCTGTGCCTCTTATGCGTTCTAGGGCACCACTAGTTGGAACAGGAGTTGAGAGACTGGTTGCAAGGGATTCAGGAACCAGTATCGTTGCAACAAATGATGGAATCGTAGAAGAGGTTGACGCTTCTAGAATCGTTGTTCGTCGAGTTGGTAAAGGTGGAGAGCTTGGTGGAAACATTGATATTTACAATTTAACTAAATATCAAAGAACAAACCAAAATACATGTTTTAACCAAAAGCCTATTGTAAAAATGGGTGATAAAGTTTTTAGAAACGATGTTATTGCAGATGGTCCATCTACAGAATTAGGAGAATTAGCTTTAGGTCAAAATATCCTTGTCGCGTTTACGCCTTGGATGGGTTATAACTTTGAGGATTCAATTCTAATTTCAGAAAGACTGATTAAGGAAGACGTATATACATCTATTCACGTTGAAGAATTTGAATGTGTTGCGCGTGATACAAAGCTTGGACAAGAAGAAATTTCACGAGATATTGCAAATGTAGGTGATGAAGCTCTAAAGGACTTGGATACAAGTGGTATTGTGAGGGTTGGAGCTGAGGTTAACCCAGGAGATATTTTAGTTGGTAAAGTAACACCAAAAGGTGAGACACAACTTTCTCCTGAGGAAAAACTTTTAAGAGCTATTTTTGGTGAAAAGGCTGGTGATGTTAAAGATACATCTTTAAGAGTCCCATCAGGTGTTTATGGAACAGTGATTGATGCTCAGGTTTACTCCCGTGAAGGAGTTCAAAAAGATGAGCGTCTTTTAAGTATTCTAGAAGATAAAAAAGCTAAATTTGAAAAAGATTTTACTATTGAGCAGAATGTTATTAAAAACGCTGCTTTAGATCAGTTAAAGCAATTACTCATTGGCAAGAAAACTGAAGATGTTCTTTTAAACGAAGATGGAACAAAAACTCTTATTGAAAAAGATGCTATTCTTAAAGAAGAGGATCTTGAGTCCGTACCATTTGAACTTTTAAGTTATATTCCATTAATTTCTGAAGTTGAGCAGCAGTTGGTAGCAATTGTGGATCAAGCAAGAAACCAAATGGATGCAGTTCGATTGTTATTTGAAGAAAAAATTGATCGTTTGCACAAGGGTGATGAGTTGCCTCCTGGTGTGATCAAAATGGTTAAAGTTTATGTTGCTATTAAAAGAAAACTTCAAGTTGGAGATAAATTTGCTGGGCGACATGGAAACAAAGGGGTTGTCTCTAAGGTTTTACCTGTAGAAGACATGCCTTATCTTCCAGATGGAACACCAGTAGATATGGTTTTAAATCCACTAGGCGTACCTTCGAGGATGAACATTGGTCAGATTCTTGAAATACATTTGGGTTGGGCTGCTTTAGAGCTAGGCCGACAACTTCAAAAATATGTAGATAAGTATGAAGAAGAGAACTTAAGAACAGACTTAAAGTCTATTTTTGATGAAGACTTTGAGAGTTTAATTGAAGATGCAGATACGCAATCATTAAAGAAAATTCTTCATACTATGAAGGGTGGAGTGCATGTAGCAACTCCAGTTTTTGATGGTGCAAGAGAAGCTGATGTAAAAGCACTTCTTGCAAAGGCAAACTTACCTGTATCAGGTCAGTCACAGCTTTGGGATGGAAGAACGGGTGAAAAATTTCAGAACGCAGTAACTGTTGGAGCCATGTATATGTTAAAGCTCCATCACTTAGTTGAAGAAAAAATTCATGCACGTTCGATTGGTCCTTACTCACTTGTTTCTCAACAACCTTTGGGTGGTAAAGCTCAGTTTGGTGGTCAAAGATTGGGTGAGATGGAAGTTTGGGCTATCGAGGCTTATGGTGCTGCTTACACACTTCAAGAGTTTTTAACAGTTAAATCAGATGATGTAGCTGGAAGAACGAGAATGTATGAGAGTATTGTAAAAGGTGAGAACATTTTAGAGCCAGGTTTACCTGAAAGTTTTAATGTTCTTATTAAAGAGCTTCAAAGTTTATCTTTGAATATTGAATTAATAGAAACGAAAGCATTAGTTGACGATGAAGATGACGCTATACCTCTTCCAGTTATGGAAGAAGGTCCGGCTTTGCAGTAGGTTAGACAAGGAGTAATTTGGTGAAAGATCTTTTAAATTTTTTTGACAAGCCTAAAGATCCCCTAGCGTTTGATAGTGTCCGAATTTCACTTGCCTCACCTGAGCTCATTAGAGAATGGGCCCATGGCGAAGTTAAGAAACCGGAAACTATTAACTATAGGACTTTTAAGCCTGAACGTGATGGTCTTTTTTGTGCCAAAATATTTGGTCCAATAAAGGATTATGAGTGCCTGTGCGGTAAGTACAAAAGAATGAAATACCGTGGTGTTATCTGTGAAAAGTGTGGCGTTGAGGTGACACAATCTAAGGTAAGACGAGAGCGAATGGGAAGCATTGAATTAGCTTCGCCAGTAGCACATATTTGGTTTTTGAGATCCCTACCAAGTCGTATTGGTAATATCTTAAATTTAAGTCTTAAAGATGTAGAGAGAATTCTTTACTGCGAGGCTTATGTTGTTATTGATCCAATGGAAACGACTTTAGAAGAAGGCCAGGTTTTAGGAGAAGACGATTATAATACGGCTCTTAACGAATTTGGTCCGAACTTTAAGGCTGATATTGGTGGAACAGCGGTTCTTGAGCTTTTACGTAAAATTGATGTGGAATACTTAGGTCGTAAGCTTAGAATTGATATTGAAGAAGCTAAATCTGAAGCTGCAACTAAAAAACTGACAAAGCGTTTAAAGGTAGTTGAAGCATTTAGAGGCTCTATTAATAAACCTGAGTGGATGATGCTTCAGGTTGTTCCTGTGATTCCGCCAGATTTAAGACCCTTAGTTCCTTTAGATGGTGGGCGTTTTGCAACTTCAGATCTAAATGATTTGTATAGACGTGTTATTAACAGAAATAATCGTCTCAAAAGATTGTTAGAGTTAAATGCTCCTGAAATTATTATTCGAAATGAAAAAAGAATGTTGCAAGAATCTGTTGATGCTCTTCTTGATAACGGAAGAAGAGGGAAAACATTTACAGGGCCAAATAAGAGACCACTTAGATCTTTGAGTGATATGCTCAAGGGAAAACAAGGTCGATTTAGACAAAACTTATTGGGAAAACGTGTTGATTACTCTGGTCGTTCGGTCATTGTTGTCGGACCTTACCTTAAGTTGCATCAGTGTGGTTTACCTAAAAAAATGGCTTTAGAGCTATTTAAACCCTTTATTTATAATAAATTAGAAGAGCGTGGTTTTGCTACAACTATTAAACAAGCAAAGCGTTTGGTTGAACAAGAAACTGTAGAAGTTTGGGATATTTTATCTGAGGTCGTTAAAGAGCATCCAGTTATGCTTAATAGAGCTCCAACATTACATAGACTTGGAATACAGGCTTTTGAGCCTGTTCTTCATGAGGGTAAAGCGATTCAGTTGCACCCACTTGTTTGTACAGCGTTTAATGCAGATTTTGATGGAGATCAAATGGCAGTTCACGTTCCTTTATCTGTGGAAGCGCAGGTAGAAGCTCGTGTTCTCATGATGTCTACAAATAACATCTTAAGTCCACAGAATGGGCGACCTGTTATTAATCCAACTCAAGATATTGTTTTGGGTACGTATTGGATGACGAGGATTCGTCCGGGAGCTATTGGCGAAGGTAAGATTTTTGGAAACATCCAAGAGGTTATTTACGCATTAGATAGTGGGTATTTAGATATTCAAACTGCTATTAAAGTTAGAATTCAGGGTAAGTTACATGATACTTCTGTTGGACGATCAATTTTTAGTGATATCGTTCCTAAAGAGGTTCCATTTGCTGACGTCAATAAGGCTTTAGGTAAAAAAGAACTAGCGCAACTTATAGATAGGTCTTTTAGACTTGCTGGTGGAAAATCAACAGCCATTTTTGCTGATAAAATTATGGAATTGGGATTTAAACATTCAACTAAGGCAGGGATTTCAATTTGCTTAGATGATATGAAAATTCCTAAAAAGAAAGAATCTATGATTCTTGCTGCTGAGGATGAAGTAAAAGAAATTCAGTCACAGTATGATGAAGGTCTTATTACAGATGGTGAGCGTTATAACAAAGTTGTGGATATCTGGGCTCAGACAGTTGATAAAGTTGCAAAAGAAATGATGAAGCAGCTTGAGAAGCAAGACTTTGAGGTTGATGGAAAAACTATTACAGCAGATAGCTTTAACTCTATTTTTGTAATGGCTGATTCAGGTGCAAGGGGTTCAGCAAATCAGATCAGGCAGCTAGCAGGAATGCGTGGATTAATGGCAAAGCCATCTGGGGAAATCATTGAAACACCGATTACTGCAAACTTTAGAGAAGGTTTGTCAGTGCTTCAGTACTTTATTTCGACACATGGTGCGCGTAAAGGACTAGCTGATACTGCCTTAAAAACTGCAAACTCAGGTTATTTAACGAGAAGATTAGTTGATGTTGCCCAAGATGTTATTATTAATGAAATAGATTGCGGCACTGAGGACGGTCTTGAAGTTTCTCCATTAATGGAAGGCGGAGAAATCATTCAGCCACTTGGAGATAAGGTTTTAGGTAGAACAGTTTTACTTGATGTTCTAGACCCATTATCTGGAGAGGTTTTAGTTGCTGCAAATCAAGAGATTGAAGAGCATGGCGTCGACATTCTAGAAGAAGCTGGTGTAGAGAAAGTAACAATTCGATCCGTTTTAACATGTAAGACTAAACGTGGTGTTTGTGTTAAATGTTACGGTCGTGACCTCGCAAGAGGGAATACTGTTAATTTAGGCGAAGCCATTGGGATTATTGCTGCACAATCAATTGGTGAGCCAGGAACTCAGTTAACAATGAGAACCTTTCACTTAGGTGGTACTGCAAGTCGTTCTGTTGAGCAGTCTGTTCATACTGCAAGAGTTTCAGGTCATATTGAAATTAAAGAAGCTAGAACTGTTGAAAATAAAGCAGGAAATTTAACTGTCTTAAATAGAAATGGTTTTATTTTAGTCTTTGATGAAAATGGAAGAGAGAGAGATAAACTTTCAATTGGTTATGGTACAATCTTAAAGTTCAAATCAGGCGATAAAGTCAATCAGGGTGATACTCTTGCTGAGTGGGATCCGTACTCAAATCCAATTGTTGCAGATCAAAGTGGTATCACTAAATTTGAAAACCTTTCTGAGGGTTTAACAATGAAGGAGCAAGTTGATACAGTAACTGGTTTTGCGACGAAAGTTATTATGGAATCTAAAGTAGCTGGTGTTAAACCAACAGTTCAAATAGTTGATGCTAGTGGAGAGATTCTTAAGACAGACCGTGGTGTTGCACAGTATGTATTACCAGTTGGTGCACAAGTATTGATAAACGAAAATGAAGAAGTTCATGCTGGTGACATTATTGCTAAAATCCATAGAGAGACTTCAAAAACAAAAGATATTACGGGTGGTCTACCTAGGGTTGCAGAGCTTTTTGAAGCACGTAAGCCAAAAGAAGCGTCCATTGTAACAGCTGTTGATGGTTATGTAAGTTTTGGAAAAGATATTAAAAACAAACAGAGAGTTGTTGTAACTCCTGAAATTGGTGAAGCTTCTGAGTATTTGATTCCTAAAGGAAAGCATATTGTTGTGAGGGAAGGTGAGTTTGTTAAGGCTGGAGAGTCTTTGATGGATGGACCTACAAACCCGCATGATATTTTAGCTGTTTTAGGTGAAAAAGCTCTTGCAGCCTACTTAGTTAATGAAGTTCAAGAGGTTTATAGGCTTCAGGGTGTTGCGATTAACGATAAGCACATTGAAGTTATTGTGAGACAGATGCTTAGAAAAGTAACTGTGGAGACCTCTGGAGATACAAATTTCTTAATTGGTGAGCAAGTAGAGAAGTTTTCTTTCCATGATGCTAATGAAAATATGGTAAAAGAAGGCCTTCGAGAAGCAGTAGCCAAGCCATTACTATTAGGGATTACAAGAGTTTCGTTGAGTACAGAGAGTTGGATTTCTGCTGCATCCTTCCAGGAGACAACAAAAGTACTAACTGAGGCTTCTATTAACTCTAAAATTGATCACTTGAAGGGCCTTAAAGAAAATATCATCATGGGTCGCTTGATTCCTGCCGGTACAGGGGTTCCTGTTTACAAGAATTGGAAAGTAAACGTAGAAAATGAGAAGGAAGAGGAAATAAATCCTAGTCTTCCTGTAGCAGGAGCGACTTCAGTAGCTTCTGACCCAGCGAGGACAAATCCAAGTTGACGATGATGAATAGCTTAGATATAGAAACTCCTTTGTGTGGAGTTGTTAAAAAAGGAATAGAGGAACGCATTTATGCCTACAATTAATCAGTTGGTGAGAGCCACTCGTAAGGTTCAAAAAGAGAAAACGTCTTCTCCAGCTCTTGAGAGCTGTCCCCAGAAGAGAGGAGTTTGTACTCGTGTTTATACAACAACTCCAAAGAAGCCTAATTCTGCTTTGAGAAAAGTAGCTAAGGTCAGACTTTCAAATGGTTTTGAAGTTATTAGTTATATTCCTGGTGAAGGTCATAACCTTCAAGAACATAGTGTGGTTTTAATTCGTGGGGGTCGTATTAAGGATCTTCCAGGTGTTAGGTATCATATTGTTAGGGGTGTTTTAGATACTCAAGGTGTAGCAAACAGAAAAAATTCCCGTTCTAAGTACGGTACGAAGAGAGCGAAAAGCTAGGAGAACGAGTTATGTCACGTAGACGTCGTAGTGAAAAAAGAGAAATTTTACCGGATCCCATATATGATGATCTTACTCTAGCTAAGTTTGTAAATATGCTTATGCAAGATGGTAAGAAGAGTGTTGCACAAAGAATTGTGTACACACCTCTTGATAAAATTAGAGATAAAGTTCCAGGTGAAGAGCCATTAACTGTATTTAAAAAAGCAGTTGATAACGTTAAGCCTGCTCTTGAAGTTAGATCAAGAAGAGTTGGTGGAGCTACATACCAGGTTCCTGTTGATGTAAGGCCTTCTCGTAAGCAGACCTTATCAATGAGATGGTTGGTGAGCAGTGCAAGAAGCCGTGGCGAAAAGACGATGTCTGATCGTGTATCTGGTGAATTAGCAGATGCTTTTCTTAATAAAGGAACTGCAATTAAGAAGAAAGAAGATGTTCATAGAATGGCAGAAGCCAACAGAGCATTCTCTCACTATAACTGGTGAGTTGATTTAATTATTTAAAGTTACTTTAAGCCTTCTCTTTTTTGGGGAAGGCTTTTTTTTTGAGTATGAAGAACAGAGACTCAGGGGATCTATTATGGCTAAAGCAAAGAAAAAATCTCAAGATTTAAAGCTAGTTCGAAATATAGGAATTATGGCTCACATTGACGCTGGTAAAACCACTACAACGGAGCGAATTTTATTTTATACAGGGAAAAGCCATAAGATAGGTGAGGTCCACGATGGGGATGCTACAATGGATTGGATGGAGCAGGAGCAAGAAAGAGGAATTACAATTACCTCAGCTGCAACGACATGCATGTGGAAAGATCATAAGATAAATATTATTGATACCCCAGGGCATGTGGATTTTACAATAGAAGTAGAGAGATCTTTAAGAGTCTTAGATGGTGCAGTAGCCGTATTTGATGGTGTACATGGAGTTGAGCCACAAACAGAAACTGTTTGGAGGCAAGCAAACAGGTATCAAGTCCCCAGAATTAGTTTTATCAATAAAATGGATCGGACAGGCGCTTCTTTTGAAAAAAGTGTTGAGAGTATTGAAAAGAAACTTGATTCAAAAACTTTAGTGTTACAATTACCTTATGGTGAAGAAGAGAACTTTAAAGGTGTATTTGATTTAGTTGAGTTAAAATTAATTGAATGGAAAGATGAGGAAAAAGGATCTCACTATGAGGTCTTAGAAATACCTGCCGAGCATTTAACTCAAGTAACAGAAGCAAGAGCGAGTCTATTAGAAAAATTATCAGAATTTGACGACAGTATTTTAGAAGCTATATTAGAAGAAAAAGAAGTTTCTATTGAAGTAATTAAAAGCGTTATCAAAAAGGCCACTTTATCATTAGAGGTCACTCCTGTTTTGTGTGGAAGTGCCTTTAAAAATAAAGGTGTTCAAACTTTATTAGATGCTGTTCTGGCTTATTTACCAAGTCCACTTGAAAGACCACCTATTGAAGCACAGGACTTTAAAAAAGAAGATCAAACTATTAGCTGTCCTACCGATCCTGAAGGTCACATAGCAGCGCTTTGTTTTAAAGTAGCATCAGACCCCTTTTCTGGATCTTTAAATTTTGTACGAGTGTATTCGGGAGAGTTAACAGCAGGTTCTGTTGTTTTTAATCCAAGAACCGGAAAAAAAGAGCGTCTTCAAAAAATTGTAAAACTTCATGCAAACTCAAGAGAAGAAGTTGAAACTCTATCCGCTGGGGATATCGGAGCTGTTGTAGGGTTTAAAGAAGTTAGAACCGGTGATACTCTTTGTGGTCACCAAAAACCACTACTACTTGAAAGAATACAATTTCCAGACCCTGTGATCTCTGTTGTGATTGAAGCAAAATCTTCGGCTGATCAAAAAAAGATGGAAGAGGGTTTAGTTGTTTTAATGAAGGAAGATCCATCTTGTCATATTCATACTGATCCTGAAACAGGACAGATGCTTTTATCAGGAATGGGTGAGCTTCATTTAGAGATACTCGTAGATAGATTGTTTAGAGAACATAAGGTTAAAGTAAACACAGGAAAACCTCAGGTATCCTATCGTGAAGAACTTTTAAGTCCTCAAAAAGCAAAATACAGACTCGAAAGACAAGCAGGAGCCAATACTCATTGGGTCGAATTTGAAATTGAAGTCAGCCCAAACAGTGAGGCTGATGTGTCAGAAGTTACAAACACAGCTGTTCTCAGAGAGAGCCTAAGTTGGATGGCCGAGTGGCAAAGAGCTTTGGAGCAGAGTTTATTAAACTGTACGGATTATGGACCGAGAGCAGGCTATGGACTTTTACCACTGAAGTTTAATGTAACCAGTATTGATTTTGATCAAAGTCTCATCTCCGAAGGTCTAATTAAGGCAGGTGCTGCCATGACTGTCCAGAAAGCTCTTAAATCAGAGGATACCCAAGTTCTAGAGCCTGTGTTTGATGTTGAAGTAGCAACGCCAGAAGAGTCCTTAGGGACTGTGGTGGGGGATATCAACTCAAGACGTGGGAAGGTTCAGTCTATGGCTGCTGAAGGGAGTATTCAGGTGATAAAGGCTGTAACGCCATTATCTGAACTTTTTGGATATGCTACAGATTTGAGGTCTTTATCCCAAGGAAGAGCTTCATTTAGCATGCAGTTTAAGGGCTATGAAAAGCTACCGGCAAAACTTGAAAAAGAGCTTCTAATATCTTTGGGTCGTATTCGTTAGGCGAATATATAAGGTCGAATACGTGAGGCTTAATGAATTTTAGGTTCAATTAGGTCGTCCAAAAACCTAAATCTCACAACTGGATACTTTATGATCAAGTAAATGCAAAAAGTGGCATCTATTGAGAATCTTTATTTTACTAAATATGAAAATAATTCAAAACACCTAAAATTGTTAGATTTTTAAGTTTCGGCAGGAGAAGAACTAATGGCATATAGCTTGCTATAGAGTAAGTAGATTTATTATTAAAGGAGAAAAAAATGAATCATATAAAGAATTTATTAGTAGTAGGGCTTTTGTTTGGATTATCATCAGTAGTCGTTTCGGCGAGTACAGTGACGTTTGATGACATAGTATTTAATGAGTTAGGTATAGAGGAGAATACAATAGAATTAGCACCTGGAGTATTTGAGATAAAAGTTGAAGGAACTATCGAAAATCCTGAAAAATTTAAAATAAGCGGCGAGACCGGTTTTAAAGCACCTATGCAACAGTATACAGAGATGAAAAAACATATGTATTCGAAAGCCGTTTCTGTTTGTAAGCAAAAGAAAGAAGATAGTAGTGCTGAAGAGTTTAACTTTAGATTAATGGATTTAGAAGCTTGGGAAAATTTTGCAGATTACAACAATGAAGAATCGACCTACACAATAAAATCTGAAATTAAGGGTACTTGTAGCAAGTAAAAAACTTTATAATGAAGTGAAATTTATAGAGAAGAGGTTTTCTTTAAAACCCCTCTCTATTTTGAGATATGACTCTAACGGAATCATCGTTAGAGTTTTTTAGTATAAAATAGGTCAAAGTACCAGTTAGTAAAACACTCCCTGATACAATCCAAAAATTTTTGTTTTTAAGTAATGGTTTCTTTTCTTTTGTAGCTCTATAGGAAATTTGATTATTTATCGATTCAGCTTTGTATGGATTTTCATCTATAAAGTTTGAAAATTCTGATTGTAATTCTATATCATGGTTAAGAGATGTATTATTCTGTGAGAGTTCAACATTCACTACCTTAGCTTTTTTAGTTGGTAAAGAAGTCACAACTTTTTCATTCATAGCCATATCTAATCTTTTAGGCAGTGCCACAACTGGTGCAGTTGTTGTGGATTCTTTGATTGAAGATTTTGAATTGTTTTTTGAAGCAAATTTGTCTGTAGTAACCTGATTTGGTAGTTTTGCTAGTTTTTCATGAACAGAGTTTTTTTTGTTGTACTTGTTTTCTTTCTTATTGTTTTTTCTCTTATTCGTTTTTTGGTAAGTTGTGTTTTTGGCAACTAGAGGTAGAGGCTTCATATTTTTACTTTGAATCAGTTGTTGCCATTCTTTTTTAAATTCAGAGCTAAAAAGATCCTGTCCTTTAATTGTTGAATTCAAAAATTCATTATTTTTTTTGATAGTAAGATTGTAACTAAAATCATTTAAAACAGGGTAGTCCTGAGTCAGTGGTGTACCATTAAGATAAAAATCAAGTTCAATCTTTAGGTTATTTTCTTCATTGTTGTAATTTTCAAAAACGTGAGGCTTAAAAACGGAAGCTTGCGCTTGCAGTGTATTGACGTGTTTCTTCCATTTGCTGCGATATTTAGGAGAGAAAAACTCTGGATCTGGTTTTAAATAAGGGTCAAATGCGAAGGCTTTAGTCCACTGTAAATGGCTTTGATCGACTTGCAGTTGAGCTTTTCTTAAAAATGCTTGATGAATTTTTTTTCTGTTCTCTAAGTTCCAATTATATTTATAGGCAAGATCAGTGAGTTTAGAATAGTCTTCCAAGCTTTTTTGATCTGTTTCATAAAGAAAAGAGTTTCGTGCTGCTTGAACAAGTGGATCTAAGTGTGGTGATTCGCCAGAGTAGAGTTGTTTGTGAATTGAAATTTTATTTAAAACTGTTGCTGTGGCAGTATAATGGAATGACATTAAAATACAAATCAAAAGTATGA
>CALGNA010000165.1 GCA_937958795.1 uncultured Bdellovibrionales bacterium
CAGCAGCTTTATGCGTCAGGTTTTTGGAATAAATCCCTAGAAGTTTTAAATAGTATATCACCTAAAAAAGAAATTGCACCGTTCTTAAATCAATTCAGGGTAAGATCATTAGCGCTATTAGGAAGAATGAATGAGGCAAAAGAGGCAGCTTTAGTGACTTACTCTCATATGAGTCCTGATGATAGGGCCTATTTTGGAATGTGGGTTTGTCGTGAATCTATGAGAAATTCATGTGATAGTTTTAATAATCAATGTGAAGTTTTCAAAGATCAAATAAATAACTTAGATGCTCCAGATGTAATTGCATTTGATGTATTGGATCGTGATTGTCAGGGCAATACAAGTGAAAAAAAATTATCGGTAATAGAAAAAAAATTAGAAGATATTTTCAATGCACATAAGTTAGGCAAGTTTGAGAAAGCCTATATTGATTTAAGTACATTCTTGAGTGAGCATAAGTTTAATTCTACCCACTTAATTGAGACTCGTTTAAAGTGGATTAAAAATAGCTCAAACTCCATAAGTTTAGATGTTGTATTTGATGATTGGATGTCGGAGCAAAAAAATTATAGATGGAGAGTTGTTGGTAACGCTTTATTTAAAAGATATATTTCAGTAAATAATTTGGGCAAAGCTAAGCAGGTTTCACAAGAGTTGAAAAACTTCTATAGTTCAGATTGGTCTCCAGAGCAAAAGTATGGAGGTCGAGTTATTGCAACTGATCTTAAAGATGAAATAGAGGCAGGAAAGTGATTCCGTTTTTGTTTCCAATGGCTGAAGGTATGGATAAGCTTAAGAAAGCACCAGTAACTATTGCTCTAGGTGTTCTTATTTTGTTTTGCTTTTGTTTTAGTTTTGGAAATTACCATCAAACTTTAAGCTCATATACTAAAATTGGACAAAATGAAGAGTTTATAAGTAGTAATTTCTATTTATATACAGAATTCTTGAAGAAAAGACCTCAGCATAAGTTCCATGATTTAGTAAGTAAGATTTCAAATATGAGTGATGGAAAAAGAAGACAAATTAGTCTCATGTCTTTGCAAGATTTTGAATACATAGAATCTATGCATACTTTGTCCTTGATACTCCCAGAGTTTGAGAGATTGAATTGGAAGAAGGAAATGTTAGATTTTGAGAGTGTAAAAAAATCCTCGCACTCCATGGCTCTGGGGTTTATTCCTGGGATATCAAACTTAAGTCAAAAATTTTCCTATATGTTCTTTCATGCAGGTTTCTTTCATTTACTCATTAATTTAATATTTTTATTTGCCTTTGGATCTGCTTTAGAATCACACAAAGGTGGTTTGTTTGTTCTTCTTGTTTTTGTAGGAGGAGGATGGTGTGCTGCTAGTTTGTTTGAATTATTAGCAGCTAAACAAATTATGTATTCTTTGGTAGGGGCAAGTGGCGCGATTTGTTCACTGATTGCTTGTTATGTAGCACTTTATCCTAAAAGAAAAACAGTCTATTATTATTGGTTTTTACCTCATACTCATTATATGGGGTTTATTTATATGAGAGCCTATTGGGTTTTAGTTATGTGGTTGCTCTCAGATCTTGCTGGTCAGTTAGCCTCCTCTGTTTGGAACCCAGGAGTTGCCCACTCGGCACACCTGGGAGGTTTATTTATGGGGCTTGCAATAGGATTAAGTTTAAGGCTGATTTTGAAACTTAAGCCTCAAGGTTTATCACTTAGGCATTTAAGTTTTCAGAGTCCTGAGCCAAAAGAAGTTCAGGAGAAAAGCCTCTACGAACTGTATTCTCTGTCACAACTCTTGGATCCATAAACTGTTTTAGATACTCAGGGCCACCTGTTTTGCTTCCGAGTCCAGATAATTTAAATCCCCCAAATGGATGTCTAAAGACCATAGCGCCTGTGATGCTTCTGTTGATATAGAGGTTCCCTACTTTAAATTCTTTTTTTACTTTTTTGATTGTTTCAGGGCTTCTGGAGTAGATGCCACCCGTAAGTGCATATTCCGTATTTTGAGCCCACTCTAATGCCTGATCAATGTCTTTTACTTTGTAGATATCTAAAATAGGTGCAAAAAATTCTGCTTTAGCCAAATCAGAATGTGGGTCATCAACCTTGAAAATATGAGGCCCAACATACCAACCCTGTGTCTTGTTTGAGTCTGGAGTGCTTTCGCTGTAGACGAGCTCATGTGACTGTTTTTTCATTTCTAAAGTCTTTATAACTCTAGTGTAAGCTTCTTGGTCGATAAGAGGTCCTACATCAGTCTCAGGCCTGTCTGTGGAGCCAACATAGAGACTTTTAGCAGCATCTATAAGTCGGGCTACAAAAGTATCAAAATGCTCTTGGTGGACAAATACACGGCTACAGGCAGAGCACTTTTGTCCTTGGAATCCAAAAGCAGAGTAGAGAACGCCATGAATAGCTTCATCAAGATCAGCATCAGAATCAATAATCATGGCATTTTTGCCACCCATTTCTATGACACATTTTTTTACATGAGTTTGACCCGGGTGAACAACCGAGGCTTTGGTTACAATCTGCAAACCGACTGTTTTGGATCCAGTAAAACAAATAAGGGATGTTTTAGGGTGATTAACGAGTGCTTCACCTACTACTTCTCCTTTTCCAGGGATAAATTGTATCACTTCAGCCGGGAATCCAGCCTCAAGTAACATTCTATAGAACTCATATGCCATAAGTGAGCTTTGCTCAGCGGGTTTTAAAACAACAGTGTTTCCAGTTACGAGTGCACCGACTGCCATCCCAGCTAATATGGCTAGTGGAAAGTTCCAAGGAGCGATCACAGAACAGACGCCTCTGGGTTCAAAGAATAAAAAGTTTTTTTCTCCGAAGGTTTGTCCAACGTTTGTTCCCCGATCCAAAGTTAAAATGTCCTGGGCATAATAGCGGCAAAAATCAATAGCTTCAGTTATGTCACCGTCAGCTTCGGCCCAAGGTTTTCCAACTTCTAGGCACTCTAAGCTTGCGAGTTCGTAACGTTTTTGATCCATGAGGTCTGCTAATTTGTTAACAAGCCTGCTTCTATCAGATGCAGAAGTTTGGCTCCAGTCTGAAAATGCTGCGTGAGCTTTTTCTACAGCTTCATTTGCTTGCTCTAATGAGGCATAATGTATTTTTCCAAGAACTTGATTTGTGTTGCTTGGATTTGTAGCTTCGTGCGATTCTTGTGTTTTGATCTCCGCACCATTGAGGATAACAGGCACGTTATAAGGGATTTCTTGTAGGTGTTTGTGAATTGAACTTTGAAACTGTGTTCTTACTTTTGAAAGTCCAAAATCTAGGGGTGCATGGTTTGAAAAACTAGTGTTACTTTTAAAATCTATCTCAGGTTTAAACTCAGGTTTTTTAAAGAGAATTTCAACGGGAATATTATCTGAAAACTTTGACTTTAGAAAAGATTGATTGCTGGTGTTTTCTAACAGGCGTCGAACTAAATATGCCATTCCGGGGATAAGCTCACCTATCGTATCATATTCTCGAACTCTATGTCCTTTTTCAATAAAGGCAGCTTTGAAACTGTCAGCCATCCCATAAAGCATTTGAATTTCAATTTGATTGGGCTGAATGTTTTTTGACTTTGCATATTCCAGAGTAGCACAAATGGATCTTAAATTATGAGACCCTAATGCTAGTTTTACTAAGGAGCTTTGATCAATGAGGTATTGAGCGCATTTTTCAAAATTGGCATCAGTGGACTCTTTGACTGTAAAAACAGGAATGGGCCAGTCTTTTTCCTGTGCATGAATAACTTCAAAGTCCCAGTAGGCTCCTTTTACAAGACGTATGCTAAAAGGTACTTGTCGATGTTCTGCAATTGCCACTAATTCTTTTAAATCATCAAGTGAGTCTTTTAAATAGGCTTGAATAACAATTCCAAAATGTGGATAGTCTTTAAGGTCAGGATCCATAAGGAGCTTTTGGAAAACAGCTAAAGTTAAGTCTTTAAATTCGTATTGTTCCATATCTAAATTTAAAAATAAAAAATCTTGCTTAGCTTTTAAAAAAAGAGGTTTAAGTTTGCTATACCCAAGTTCAATGCTTTCATCCCAATTTGCGATCCTAAACTTTGAGGTTAGAGAAGTCAGTTTAACAGAAACATTAACGGAAGGAATTTTGCCTAAATGGTCTGTGTCTAACAAAGGGTTTTCTTTCCAGCTTTTTGATTTTTGAGAAAGACTTTCCATGAGTTCTAGGTAACGATCAAAGTAGATTTGACCTTCTGTTTCTGAAAGAGTGGCTTCGCCTAGTAGATCTGCAGTAAAACCAAGGTTCTTTTTTCTATTCTTTTCAATTTTTTTAATAGCCTCTTCGGGGTTAGCTCCCGTAATAAAAAGCTTTGCCATTTCTGTTATGTTTTTTCTGAGAGCACCGGCAAACAGTTGTGGTGAGAGTTTGCCAATTCCCGCGCCTTTTTGAAAGAAGGCAGGGATTTGATCTCCCTCTTTAAAATACTCTTCTAAATGTCTAATTAAATCATTATTATCTGTAAGATAGGGGAGTACATCGACAAACCTAAACATTTGAGTTTTGAAACTCTCTTTTTTCATGCTCCATTCTAGTATTTTTTGGTACCACCAGTTTTTTTGAAAAAGGGAGACTTTTTCCTTAGAGTTCTTTTTAAGAACAGACTCTCCAAGTTTTAAAACATGAGCCTCAAAGTCAGTTGCCATTAACTTCTCCTGGTGTTTGTTTTTATCCAGATTTTTATTTGTAAAAAGATCGGTCGTTTCGAGCATATAAAACCTCTTTTTTAAACATTTCTTCAGACGGCCATTTGTATACATCTGTTAAGAATAGAAGAGAAGCATATTGAACGAAAAGCACAATAGGCAAAGAGAGTCAGCGGGTGGGTTTTTGAGACCCCCGCTCCTCGATGAAAGGAATAATGATTGGATGATGGGCTTTTGGCGTGGACCCCAAGATTATGGGAAAGCCCGATTTGATACTCTCTATAGGGCAAAAGTCGGGCCAGGTGTTTTGGTGTCACTGTGACTCGTCAGATTAAAATAAGAGGCAATAGAGCCCGAGTGTGATCCACTTGGACGGTGTCATTTATGTAAATCAGGGACCTTTTGGCACTGTAGGTATGACAATTTACGTTCTGACTTGTCTAAAAAATTGACATTAGTTTTTTTTATACCCAAGCAAAATTCAATAATACTAGTCTCTTAGACAGGGTTTACGGATGGTACAACTCTTGCCTTAATAGAGAGTATGAAAGCAAAAGTCTTAAATCTCATACCAAATAAAAAAGAATGCCTAGCTGCATTTTTATTAGCAACAGTACTCTTCTTTTTTCTTGTGTCTTGTGCACAAATTCAGTTAGGGGCCCAGGCAGGATGTGGCTTTGTTCAGGATCAGAGAGGACAAAGGGTTGCATGGAGATCTGCGGACCTTCCAATGAAACTAAGAATACATCAATCTGTACCAACAGAAGCTTATTCAGCTATTCAAGAATGTGTTTCTAAGTGGAATGAGGGTGTAGGCCAAGAAATGGTAAGAGTTGATAATTTAACTCCTTATGCAGGGTCTAAAAGAAATTCTAAAGATAATATTTCTACCATATATTGGTGGAACGAGGGTTGGAGTTATTCTCAAAATACTCATCAAGCCAAAACTACGGTTCATTGGACTTCATACCCTAGGTTCACTAAAGCTAACGAAGCTGATATTCATATAAATGCACAACACTTTGACCTAGCACTATCTAAAGACAACTTGGATAGTGGGAAAGTTGATTTTGTAAGCCTTTGTATTCATGAAATGGGTCATGCTCTTGGTTTAACTCATAATGAAAAAGATTCAGTCAGTGTCATGTTGCCATTTTTAGCCAGAGGGCAGTTGCGGCAGGATTTATCTCCCCCTGATTTGGGCGCTCTGCATTGTGGGTATGGTAATGACTGGGTTAATTACCAGCCTGATGGCGGAACTTTTGACCCTATAACGGCCAGTGTCGAAGATGCAGGCTCTGCAACGAGCTCTAGTAGGGGTGCTCAATGAAAAAGCAGAAATTTGGAAAAAAGCCTTGGCTGGACAAAAGGTCTATAGGTAATATAGATCCTATCAAGGAACACATCATGAAGGATTTTAACCTGAAAGTTCAACACCAAGAATTAGAAGATACATTTGCAGCTACAGTAAATATCCAAGATAGACTGGGGCATCACTGTCTTGGTGAGGATGATCTCTTAAACTTTGAAGATGAGTTAAATTTGGCAGCTTTTGATTTTCAAATGCAACAGCTAGCTGATCTCTCAGATAGGTTAAGTTTTATTGTTTCAGAAATTAAAAAAACAATGCAAAAAGATTCTTAAGTTTTTTTGATCTTCATTAAGAAGGCGAGAGCCCTCTTCTCTCTGAGTAAAAGTCTTTCATGCCCATAAAAAATGAGCTGTTCCTGAAATAAACTCCAACAGTCTTCTGTATTTAAAAAAAAGTATTTTTAGTGATATTTGGTCATGGCCTTTTTAAGGCTTCTTTCTAGTATTTCGAAGTAGGAACGAATAAGGATGCTCTTTTCTAGTTCATTTAATGCTTTTAAGAAGCAAAATTTTTCTTCCAGGCTCGTGCATTTTACAAAATCT
Organism: uncultured Bdellovibrionales bacterium; assembly: GCA_937958795.1. Lineage (GTDB taxonomy): Bacteria > Bdellovibrionota > Bdellovibrionia > Bdellovibrionales > UBA1609 > CALGNA01. The sequence continues at coordinate 6,586 of CALGNA010000165.1, forward strand.
AAGAAAAGCTCGGTTTGCCTGTTTTGTAAACTTTCTGATTGAGGAGCTGGCATCTCAAAGGCTTTAAGGATGGATTTATTATCAAATAGGATATGGACACCACTAATGGACTGAGTCAGTAGAGACTCAACAGCTTTTAAATTTTGGTCATAACACTTTAAGCTAGACATTTAATTAATCCTCAATGATTGTGTCCTACATTTATTTTTGAGACTATTGTTCGAGTCAGCAAGAAATAAATTTTATTTTTGACTCTACTAGTCGAGGACCTAATGGCAAATGAGACTCTGAAAGATTCTACGATAGTTATTGACCCGACCAAAGGTCTAGAATTTCATAATGAAGAAGCCCTATTTAAGTACTTTGAAACAGAAATTTCAGAAATTGAGAGCTTTGTTGATGAGAAGATAAAGGGAGATCCTTTTGAAAAAACAGATTGGGAGGAAAAGGATCATTTACTTGATCCTTTGCTGGAGGATCCAGATGAAATCTATTTATTTGATTTAAAGAAAAAGGATAATAACCCAGTTGGAGTTTTTCTAAGAT
>CALGNA010000166.1 GCA_937958795.1 uncultured Bdellovibrionales bacterium
TGATGTCATAAGTAGTATTAACAAATAATTTAAAGTCTTCACTGTTTCTCCCGTCAGTGAAAGTTCATAATACGTATTTCTTCACTTATGTAGAGGTGTAGTATAAAAAATGAAAATTTTTCAATTTATAAATTTATGAGCACAACAAATTCTTACTTTGTCACTAAAGCAACAGGAGTTTTTTCCAGTATTCTATTAATAATAAACGAATCTGATCTTGAGTAAGGCTAGATCCTTTAAAAATAGAGCTTAAGTTTATTATAAGTTGTTTAGCTCCAATGTTTGCAATGCTTTCATGGCCCGTTTCAAAAAATACGGTGTCTGTAATACTAAAGTTATCTTGAATGAGAAGCTTAAGGTCTTCTGAGCTGCCGTTAAATGGCCCATCAAAAACCTCATGAAATTTTGAAAAAGCTATTCTTGTATTATGCTCGAGCAAAGATTTATCTACAGCCGATTGTAAAAGTGCAATATTTATTTGAATTGAGTACTTTCCATTAAAAAGTTGTGAACTATCAATACCTTCTGGATTTTTAAAAATATTAAAATGAATTAAAGTTTCGTGTAATGCTTTTTCGGAATTACTCCCTGATTGAAGGGTAATCCCATTTTTTATTAAAAACCTATGAGTATCTGAATAAAAACTATTTTCAAGTCCGAAGGTCGGTATGTTTCTTTTGACTGAAAACTATTCATATTTTAAAGGCTAAAACAACGAGTTTAAAATGCTATAAAGCAAAATTTTGAGTGGTTTCAGAGGTCGCAGTCCGTCAGAATAAGTAATTTTTCTAGATTTTTGTTAGAGTAGGTCTGTTTTCCGAAACAAAATACTGCTTTTTAGGATGGATTCTATGAGATTTATAATTTGTTTTTATATGAGTATTGGAATTTTAGCGGTATCAATTGCCCAGGTAGGTCGCGCAGGACAGGAGTCCTCGGTGATCGTAACCAGTGTTTTTGATAAGTCTGATTTAGGATCAGCTAAATCTATATCTGTCTGTGAGCTCGGTCCCTTTTTAAACAATGAAACACAGTTGTGTTTTGAAGTAGAGGCAGATTATTCACCAAGAGATCATAGTTTATTTATTTCTAAACCTAGGTTGAAAACAGAGCTTCTTAAAAACTTATATGATATAGAGCTTAACTCTTTTGAGCTTCAATTTTCTTCATGTAAAACCAAGCAATGTGATTCTAAAAAGATACTTAAGTCCAAGAACTTTTTAAGTAACTTTGAATCTCATCTTACTCCTCATGATCTAGGATATTTATCTGGGGCAGGCTATATTCTTGTTAGTACTGATAAATCTGATAACTATGTGTCTTTTAGCTTTAAATTAGATTTTAACTATACTCCAGCTGGAGCTTTTAATGTTCAAGAGTTTAATAAAATAAGTTTAGATTATGAAAGCAATAAGATCCAAAAGGTTTTTTTAGATAATGCTGACGACTTAAGAACTAGGCTTTGTGCTCTTAAAAAAGGTCTTATTTACTGTTGGGGAGGAAATTTAAATTATAAATCAAGAATTATCGGTGATCCAGATATTCAAAAATTTATGAATTTTGACTCATCTGAGCACATCTACCAGTCTGACTTTAAAAGTACGCAAAGAGGTATTTGTTGGTGGATCGAGGTAAAGAATAGCTTAAGTAGAGTTTTTCGTAACTGTAAGACAGATGTTCAAAAGTACGATCGTTTAGCAGAGATTGCATCAAATAAAAAAAACCATGTCTATGGACCTAAAGTGCTTTTAGGCAGTTCGGAAGACCCTGTTTTAAATGTTATAACATCCAAGAGCTTTGCCCGTGAGGAAGTCCACTGCGCTATTTTTAAAAATTCAAGAATGAAGTGCTGGGGATATAACAGAGATTCTTTGTTGGATATAGATTTTAATGGCAGTATTTTATCTTTAGAGCACCGTGGTCAGTTCGGTTACACACATGTGAGCTCAGATGGTGATGAGATAGTTGACTTAAAATCCACATCCAGTGCTTTTTGTGCTCTCTTAAGCAGTGGGAGAGTAAAGTGCTGGGGAAGCAACAAAGAAGGGCAACTGGGAGTTTCTGTATCAGAGGTTGAAGAAACAAAATCTGGCTTTGGAGAGATAGACAGGCTTAATTTTGTGGACTTTGGTAACAACAAAGTTAAAAAACTCTATTCAACAGACATCAATAACAACCATATTTATTGTGCCCGTTTTGTATCTGACAGGTTTATCTGTTGGGGGAGGGGCAATCACTTTAATTCAAAATATTCAAATCCAGTTAAAACATTAGATTTTGGTAATTTAGACTTAGTAGGCTCTAAGTTTCATATGAAGGAAGATAGCTATTGTCTTCTTTTAAGAACAGGTGACCTTAAGTGCTGGAGTTTCTCTAAAAGAAATAGCTTTATGTCTGGTCATGCTGACTATATGCCAGTTGCTCAGCATTTAAAAGATGAATTGAGGCTTGTGCCACTTATGGGAGGTAAGGCTCTTGATCTGAAAATGACTTCCTCTTCTGGATACGTCCTTCAGGAAAACAATGAAGTTCGATCTTGGGGTTTTAGTAAGGCCATGAGAGGTGATCCAAAAGACAATCTTCCAAATCTGCTAGCTCTTCCTCTTGGTCCAAAGAAAATTTTAGACTTATATGTTGAAAATACAGGCTCCTGTGTTCTTTTTGAAGACAGGAGTATGAAGTGCTGGGGCAATAATCTCTATGGGCAAACAGGTCATGTAAAGAAATTTTTTATTGGTGAAAGTTATAAAGAGCTAGAATCTCTCGAGTACTTGGCCCTAGGAAATTCACCAATAGAGACATTTTATATGTACTCTACATTTTACTGTGCCATTTTTGAAAATGCTAAAGCTAAATGCTGGGGCAATAATATCCATGGTTTTCTTGGGCAAGACAAAGCACCGACGAGAATCATTGAATCCAATGCAGACCTTAAAAAACTTGATTATATAGATTTAAGTAACTCTCTTGCTGTTGTAGACTTTCATTATATCAGTGCGAGTACGCTTTGTGCTGAATTTGAAGATCATAGCCTAAAGTGCTGGGGTCAAAATTTGAATCAAATTTTAAATATAGACTGGAAGCGAGAGTCCATTGGGAACAGAAGAGGCGATATGAAAAGCTTAGAGTTTATTAAGTTCTGAATTCATAAGTTAATCAGACAGTTTTAATAGTCACTAAGCTCAAAAATAGGCCACATGAAACCAAAAACATTTGCAAATGATTTTTGTACAAATTTTGAACTTGTAAATGGACTCGCAATTTTGCAGGCGCTCAGTTTTTGAGTTGCATATTTTAAAGATGCTCTGCACATAGTTCCTAATAATTGAAATTCACCTACCATTCCTCCAAACAAACTAACACTTGTAGAAAAGCTTGCTCCTGTATCATTGCAAGTTTTAGCTTCTTTAGCAGCTAAATAACAGGCATTTGCCATCATTGCTGTGTCAAAAACTGCATTACAGGTATTTATACCTTTACTTTCATTAGGCGCCTCTGTGAGTATATCTGTGGGCATATTGGTAGGGCAAGTTTTCATTGCATTTACGTGGCCCATGCAAAATAAAGCGTTTCCAATAAGAGCATTTCCATTGCATGTATTTGGTTTTTTAGGTAGTTGTAAACTTAAAGTATCAAAGTTACTAAGCGATCTTTGCTTAAGAACATACAAAGCAGGGTTTTGATTTAGATTTATAGGAGAGGTGATAAAATTATTCTTTTCTGCAATGAATTCAATATCTAAAACGGTTTTTAAGTTTAATTGATCAATCGTATACTTACTTACATCGTATCCTAGATCTTTCATGTTTAGATTAAAAGCACTTTTTTGCATATATGTTGGTGTTCCTGTGTGTAGACCTTCTGTGTAGGCAAAATCATTAAACCTAGGGCTTAATTGGCTTAAGCTATCAATAAGGGATTGAGCATTTTGAGCTAACACACTTGATCGCTCTTTCATGTTTGTCATGATTTCTTCAACACTACTTAATCTTGGGCTAGAAAAAATATTTTGTATTTTGGGAGTAATTTTAGCAGCAGATAGCTGTATTAAGCTCGATGATATAAAGCTTAAAGTATCTAAATTGAGACTACTTTGAACTACAAAATTCTCTATATCAGGAGACAAGGAAAATGCTTTGTCTATTATATAGACTCTTTGATCATGGCCTATAAAAACCAAAACGACTGTACCTACACCTACACCTGCAATTAGGCTTGCTATTATAGGGACGGATAATTCAAGCGTTATGAACACGCCACCAATAAAAGCTCCAACTTGCGCTATTTGTGTTACTGGGACTTGCAGTTGATCAATGGATCTTACGCCTTCGGACTGTATGTCAAAATTTGTCAGTGATTGAGGTGACAAATTTTGTTCAGAATAAGCTGAAGTGTAACACAGGGCATTTATAAGTATAAAAATAGTTAAAAATTTCATAATACTTAAGAAAAAGCAACATTTGTACCAATTCTTATTTAATTACTAAATGGGAACTCTATTAAAGTGTGAAACTGAATAGAGACGATTTTTAAAAACTCAAAACAACCAAAAAGGAGCTTAGTTTTTAACTAAAAAGAGCAAAATTTGTATATTTATGAAAGGTTTAGGCCTTATTAAGTTACTCAATAACCCGATAAAATTCCTTTAAAAAATTAAAGATGAGTTCATCTAATAAATATGGGTTGTACATAGAGTTAGCAATAACACCTAAATTAATCGTTGATTCCAGGCGCTGGACGGTATGGTAGCCCCTTTCGCTAACTGCAACTGGCGAAGTTCTATAGATATCAAGTTTGCTATAGTCAGTTGGCTTCATTGCAATATCATTTTTTACAAAACTGTTAATATAAATACTTCCTAAATTTTGTTCAAGCGCATTCACATAACTATTAAGACCTTCTAAATCATTATGCTTAACAATAATAAATGTTTTCAATTCAACAAGGTATTCACCATTATAAAGGAGATCATTATTGTGATCCTCTAATGTCTCTTCTTTTACAATATTAAAATATATAAATGATTCTCTACGCATTCCTTCTTCAGATATAACAACTGACAGTGGTATAGCATTTTGAATAAAATAGGACCTTCCCATAAAACCTGGCTCATTAATTAGGTCCATAATAAGTGGGTATTTTTGTCCAAAGTTTAAACTTCTAAATTGAGTTTTATTAGTTCCTAAGGTGAGCATTTCAGTGTTTTTAGAGTGAAGGATCTGAAGCATTGAGTGTGCAGAGCTGTATTCTCTATATCTAAGAGCCTCACCCAGCAAAACTTGAGTAGGCCAGTTTACATCAGGTCCAAAAAGATATTTACTGGTTGTTAAAAGTTGTACGAGCCCTCCATTTGTTGCGTAAGAGAAGCTGTGTGTTCCGAAAATAAGTAGTAATAACAAAATATGGTTTTTCATTGGTTGCTCCGTTGCCAGTCACAAGCATAAACAGTCTTGAATTATTAATATCAACTGTGAAATTTTAGCTGTAGATAGTCCTTAGTATCAACAAAAAGCTGGTAAATTAAAGTAAACCAGAAAAATTTACATTAGAGTCATTTTCATAGAGTTTTTTTGCAGTTTTTTTTATGAAGGAAGAGGAAAGTTTTGTGTTTTATCCATAACTTGAGACTTCACTTTGTTAATGACAGTGTCAGTTGGGGTTTTTAAAACATCAGATATCCATTGGCCAACTTCAATCATGTCATTTTCTTTAAATCCTCTCGTTGTTAGTGCTGGTGTTCCTAAGCGAATACCGCTTGTCACAAAGGGACTTCGAGTTTCGTTAGGGACTGTGTTTTTATTTACTGTTATATGAGCTTGATCTAAAACCTTTTCAGCTACTTTTCCAGTTAGATCCCCTAAACTGGTGAGATCAACAAGTAGTAAGTGATTGTCTGTTCCGCCTGTAACAAGATCAAATCCATTATCTAAAAGACTACTTGATAGCGCTTGAGCATTTTTAACAATTTGCTCTGCATAGGTTTTAAAGCTTGGAGCTTGGGCCTCTTTAAAAGCGACGGCTTTAGCGCCAATGGTATGCTCCATTGGACCGCCCTGTATGCCGGGGAAAATTTGTGAGTTTAGTTTTTTAGCTTTTTCAGCAGAAGTTAAAATCATTCCACCTCGTGGTCCTCGTAAAGTCTTGTGAGTTGTCGTAGTAATATAATCGGCATAAGGGGCGGGTGAAGGGTGGACGCCGCCAACTACTAGTCCTGCAAAGTGAGACATATCCACTAAAAGCTCAGCGCCTACTTCATCTGCAATTTCTTTAAAAAGTTTAAAATCCAACTCTCTGGGGTAAGCACTATAGCCAGCTATTATCAGTTTGGGATTTTCTTTTTTTGCTACATCTCTTACTTGATCATAATCTAAACGATGAGTTTTAGAGTTCAGACCGTAAGATAAAAACTCATAGAGTTTTCCAGAAAAGTTAACGGATGACCCATGTGTTAAGTGACCACCGTTAGAGAGGTCCATACCCAGAACTTTATCCCCCAACTTAAGAGCAGCCATATAAACAGCCATATTGGCTTGAGACCCTGAGTGTGGTTGTACATTGGCGTGCTCTACGCCAAATAAATCACAGGCTCTTTGGATGGCAATAGACTCTATTTCATCTACAAATTCACAGCCACCATAGTAGCGTTTACCAGGGTAACCTTCGGCATACTTATTAGTAAGGATAGATCCTTGAGCTTCCATTACAGACCTAGAGACATAATTTTCTGAAGCAATAAGTTCCAAACCATGGATTTGTCTTTTTTCTTCTTTTTGGATCCAGCCATAAATTTCAGGGTCTGAAGTTTTTAAATTTGTTTGTTCTTTGCTTTGGAAGTCTGTAGTTTGTAACATAAGTATCTCACTTTATTTTTAATAAACGGTCTTTATGTCGGCCGCCTTCAAAGTTAGTTTTAAAAAATTCATTGAATATAGATATAGAATTCTCAGAAGTAATAAACCTAGAGCCTAAACATAGAATATTGGCATCGTTATGTTCTCTTGCTAGCTTTGCAGATTCTGGAATCATGCAAAGCGCTGCTCTTATGTGTTTGTATCTATTCGCCTGAATGGCCATTCCCATTCCTGACCCACAAATTAGTAAGCCCATTGTTTTTGGGTTTTCTTCTTTTAATTGCTCACAAAGTTTTTGCGCGAAATCAGGATAGTCGACTCTTTCTATAGACTCTGGGCCAAGATCAGAATATTTTGTACCAATAGATTTCAGATACTCGATAAATGATTTTTTTAATTCATAGCCTGCATGGTCAGATGCAATTAAAACCTTATTAAAAATCATTTATGTATACTTTTTAAAAATAAGACTCGCATTTGTTCCACCAAAACCAAACGAGTTATTAAGAGCATACTCAGGGTTTGTTTTTTGGCTCTTGTGAGGAACGCAGTTTAAGCCCTCACAAATGTCATCTGGTTCATCTAAATTCAAAGTAGGTGGGACGATACCTGTTTTTAAAGCCATGATACAAAAAGCTGACTCTAGTGCTCCTGCAGCACCTAAAGTATGGCCGGTTGAGCTTTTTGTACTTGAAACTGCAAAATTTTCAGAATCTTTAAAGAGTTTTTTAATAACTCCTAATTCGATTCCATCACCCATTGGGGTGCTTGTTCCATGGGCGTTTACGTAGTTGATTTTTTTAGCCGAAATATCTGCATTTTTTAAAGCTAATGACATAGCTTGGTGTGCACCACGACCTTCAGGGTGTGGGCTAGTCATATGGTACGCATCTGAAGAGGATCCATAACCGACAAGTTCCGCATATATGGGAGCATTTCTTTTTTGAGCTGATTCAAGACTCTCTAAAATAAATGTTGCTCCAGCTTCAGCAAGGACAAATCCATCTCTATTCTTGTCAAAGGGTCGTGATGCTTTTTCAGGGTCATCATTTCTTTTGGATAAAGCTTTCATAGCAGCAAATCCACCAAGAGCAAGAGGGCAAATTGTGGACTCTGATCCACCAGTTAAAACAATATCACAAATACCATGTTCAATCATTTTTTTTGCTTCACCCATTGCATGAGCACCCGAAGCACATGCGGATGTAACAGTAAAATTTGGACCCTGAAGTCCATAACGAATTGAGAAATGACCAGGAACCATGTTGGTAATAACTGAAGGTATAAAGAATGGCGAAATACGAGAAGGACCTCTATTTATAAAAGTTTCCATCTGTTTTTCAATAAGTGGAAGGCCACCGATGCCTACACCAACTAAGCTTCCAACTCGATGCGCTTGTTCTTTGATATCATCAATTGAAAGTTGGGCATCTTTAAGTGCCATATCACAAGATGCAATAGCAAACTGTATAAAGCGAGCCATCTTTTTAATATCTTTTTTCTCTATATAATCTTCTGGATTAAATCCACTGACTTGCCCAGCAATTCTTACAGACATAGCTGCCGGATCAAAAAGATCCACTGTTTGGACACCTGATTGTGAGTCTATCAACTTATCCCAAGTGGTGTTCATGTCACAAGCCAGGGGAGTAACGGCTCCCATCCCTGTAATCACAACTCTCTTTTTCATAACCCGCCCTTTATGTGTGATATATATAGATTATATTTAGTCTTACTTACGCATTAAGTGTAGCTTTTTTAGTATCAAGATAGTTTGCTACATCTTGAACACTAGAAAGGCCTTCTGCATCTTCATCTGGAATTTCAATTCCATATTCTTCTTCCATTTTCATAACAAGCTCAACGATATCTAAGCTATCTGCTCCTAGATCGTTTATAAAGCTTGCTTCAAGTTTAACTTGATCAGCCGCTACACCCAATTGGTCTTGGATGATTTTAGAAACCTCGTTAAATCGAGCTTCTGATGTTGCCATAATATTCTCCTTATTATCTTTAGAGTAACTTTTGTAGATACTCATAATATTTTAAATTAAAATCCTACACCTATAGGCTGCGAGAAAATCCGTTTGCAATGCAAGATGCAAAGCATATTGGAAAAGTCTCTAGCCCATATAAAGGCCACCATTTACATGTAATACTTGTCCCGTCACGTAAGAAGCATCATCAGAGAGTAAAAAAGCCACACTCTTTGCAATGTCCTCAGGTGTTCCAAATCTCTTTAAAGGGCAGGCGTCTATAAAGCCATTTTTCTGTTCCTCAGAAAGCTCATCAGTCATATCTGTTGATATAAACCCAGGAGCAATACAATTAACCCTAATATTCCTTGAGCCTAACTCAGCTGCCATAGATCGAGTCATACCCTCTAGGCCTGCCTTGCTTGCAGCATAGTTAGCTTGTCCTGGGTTTCCTATTGAGCCTACGACGCTTGAAATATTAACGATAGAACCTTTTCGCGCTTTCATCATTTTTCGTGTTAAAGACTTAATACACAAAAACTGTCCTGTTAAATTAACATTTATAACGTCATTAAAATCTTCGGCCTTCATTCGCAAAAGAAGCTGATCTTTTGTTAAGCCTGCATTATTCACTAAGCCGTCAACCTGTTCCCATTTTTCTAATACACTTTCAAAAAACTTTGCAATGGAGTCAGCACTGGACAAGTCCAATTGACCCATATGGTGATTATCTCCAGGTAACGCCTCTAATACTTGCTTAGCTTTGTCTTCACTTCGAGCATAAGTTACAAAAATACTGTGCCCTTGATTAGCTAAATAATGAGCAATAGCAGCGCCAATGCCACGACTTGATCCTGTAACAACTATATTCATAACTTAATCTCTCATTTTTATTTTATAGTTCATAATTGTATAATTCATAAATATTTTGAATAAAGACTTATGCCTTAAGTGTACTCTCAAGGCTTTTAAAATCCTCTAAACTATTTAAAGAATAACTAGAAAAATTTATGCCATCGTTTTTTTTATTTAGACCACTTAAAACGGAGCCACTACCAACTTCAATAAAGAGTGAAGTTGCTTCAGGATCTTCTGATGTAGGCTTCACTTTGTCATATATAAAATTTAAACTCTCCACCCAGCGAACTGAGCCCACAACTTGGTCCAGTAGGTTTTTCTTTATTGTATCAGGAGCCTCTTCAATTTGAGCTGTTGTGTTTTGAACAACAGGATAAGATGGGGTTGAAAAATGAATGGCTTCAAAAAAGGCTTTCATAGTTTCTTCCGCTGGCTTCATCATTGAACAATGAAAGGGCGCAGATACTTTTAAAGGAATTGCTCGCACTCTTCTAGGGGCCTGGCCTTTCCAGTTATAAGATTTTATATTTTCTTGTACCCAAGTGTTAGCAATTAAACTGCCGCTAAGAACAGTTTGTTCCGTAGCGTTTAGGTTTGCTATTTCAAGAACCTGATCTTCTCCTAAGTTCTTAGTCCACCAAGTTTTTAGTTCATTAACTTGATTTGAGTTAACACCGACTAATGCTGTCATGCCACCAGTACCCGCGGGAACAGCATCTTGCATAGCCTTTCCACGAATATGAACTGCTTTGGCTGCGTCTGCTAAAGTCAAAACCTTTGCTGCATAAAGAGCTGCATATTCTCCAACAGAATGTCCTGCTAAATATGATGGCCTGACTGCTAGCTCATTTTTTAAAACTGTCCAAATAGCTGAGCTCGTTGCAACAATAGCGGGTTGAGTATTTTCAGTTAAAGTCAATTTATCTAAAGGACCTTCTAAACAGAGGCTTTTTAGATTAAATCCCACGGCATCTGATGCTTCTTCATAAATTTGTTTTACGTAAGTAAAGTTTTCTAAAGCCCATTTTCCCATACCAACTGACTGGCTTCCTTGTCCTGGGAAACCACAGAATATACTTTTAGACATAACTTAATACCTCAATAAAATACTACCACTGGTTAAACCACCGCCAAATGCAGTGAACAAAATAGTATCACCTCTTTTGATTTTACCTTTCTTAATGGATTCATTAAATGAGTAGGGAATTGTTGCACTTGATGTGTTTCCCATCTCTTCAATTTCAACGATAACTTTTTCCATACTGACGCCAAAATACTTGGCAACTGTTTCTATAATTCTAAGGTTTGCTTGATGAGGTATGACCCAGTCTACTTTTTCAGGTGGGACTTGAGCTTTTTCTAAAGATTTTTTAGAACTAGAAGCCATGGCTCTAACAGCATTTTTAAAAATTTCTCGGCCATTCATTTTAATGTAATGCTGTTTTTCATCTAATACTTTTTGATTAAATGGCATTGCCGATGCGCCTGCTGGAATTGTTAAGAGTTCAGACAAAGACCCATCGGCATTTAAATCGTGAGAAAGGATTTGAGACTCTTCGCCTTCTGGACATTGACCCAATACTACTGCGCCTGCTCCATCTCCAAAAAGAATACAAGTCCCACGATCTTCGTAATCTACAAATCGCGAAATAATTTCAGCACCAATGACAAGGATATTTTTCATATCTCCTGTTCGAATAAACTGATCTGCCACCGTAAGTCCATAGATAAAACCAGAACAAGCAGCTGAAACATCAAGAGCTGCGCAATTTCCTGCACCTAGTTTTTGTTGTAAAATACATGCAGCAGTTGGCATAAAGGTATCTGGGGAAACTGTAGCAAATAATATGAGATCTATGTCTTTAGCATCAAGATTCGCATTTCTAAGTGCTTCTACAGCTGCTTCATAAGCAAGGTCTGTAGTGTTTTGGCCTTCGGCCGCAATACGACGGCTGTGAATACCAGTCCTCTCAACAATCCATTCGTGATTGGTATCAACTAACTTTTCAAGATCGTAGTTAGTTAGCTTCTGTTCAGGAAGATAGGAACCCGTTCCTAATATTTTTGAACGAATCATAAGACCCCCTCCAAGTTGTATATATATGTATGATGTCTATTTAATAGATAAAGATATGAGAGCTTTAAGCCTTGGTAGACTTAATAACCTCGCGACCTTTGTAATATCCGCAAGATGTACATGCGTGGTGAGGCTTCGAAAGTGAGCCGCACTGAGGACAGTTGTGTGTTCCAGTAGGCTGTAAGCTACTATGAGCGTTTCTGCTGCCTCTTCTAGAACGAGAAATTTTACTCTTAGGACTTGCCATGATTTACCTCGAAGTTTTTCACAAAGAGCTATAAATACTGGATTAAGCTCAAAAATCAACTCAAAAATGAAAAAAAATTAGTTTATAAGTTTATCTAAAGCCTCAAACGGTTTGTGCTTGGTTTCAGGCTCAATTTTTGTTGGTTTTACAGGGGTTGGCAATACAGCCCAGCCTGCCTTTAAGGCTTCATCATAATATGTACACTTTTTCCAACAATCAGGTGTTAAAGTAGGCTGATCAGGTTCAAAAAGAGCTATATGCTCACGTATAAAGGGCCCTAAGTCCCACTTAATGTCTTTTAAAAATGAGCAAAATATATCATCTTTTGCGTTCATCTTATGTTGTTGATTCTTTTCATCGTCTTCTTTACCCACGACAAGGATCTCTTTAATGGGAATATTTACCTCTTGCTCTAAATCCTTGGCGCAGCGAGTACACAAGAGATTATAAGAAGTTTGAATATGTCCTTCGACCCAATAAACGGGGCCATCTGACAATACAGTCAAGCGTCCATTAAAGAAACCGTTTTCGCCAATGAGATCAACAAGTTGTGACTTTAACTTGTCATGAGTTTGGTCAAAAAATATCTCGTAAGGTTCATCAGTTACCTGTCTTAAATCAACAATCATGCAGGAACCATAGACCTAAACTGTTAAAATCGCAATGGAAGCTGGAGGTTTTCAAAGAATTTAAGCTTTTTTTGAAAGAAATTCAGTGCAAATAAAAAGAATCAAAGGCTTCTATCCAGCGCTGTTTGTTTTTAGAGTTGATTTTTCTGACTTATGTTTTATGAATAATCAGATTTTGTTTAAATTAGCATTTAAACCCGATAAGACTTAGGAGCCTTTATGAATCTTATGAAACACATTCTTGTGACGTTATTTTTGAGTTTGCCATTGATTTCTCATGGTGAAAGTTTTGATCAATATTATAACAAAAAAACAATGCACCATGAAGTTATGGAAATGTTTGAAGGTGTTTACTTAAAAACAAACGAAGAAGGCTTAGTTATAAATGAAGATGAGTTGATATCAGAAAAAGAAACTCTGATCAAAAAACTAGAAAATCACCTCGATGCATATGCAGACGCAATGGACTCTATTGCAGAGAATGGTTTTATAGCTGATACGGCATCTGAATTGTTTGGAGTTATCATGGTTTTAAACTCTATAAATGCAAAAAAACAAGACCCTGTAGGCTATGTTTCTGAGTTAGACTTCATGCCAATTCACAGGCTTGAAGCTATTATAAATAACCCAGTTTTTTATGATAGTTACTTGTTGGGTGGTGTCCAGTACATAGCTGATAATGATCTTGAAGATTATATCTCTGAAGTCGAAAGCTGGGGACTAGAGAAAATAGAATATACAATGGCTTTAGATCATATTAAAAAAGCAGCATACGAAAACTTCGAAACAGTACTTAATGCAAGTAAGACCCCAATTTCTAGCTTGAATGAGCTAGAGCTCAATAGAATAGTTGAGCACTTTGAAATAAAGAGCGAGAATCTAAACTATATTCAAAGAGGTTTGAATTTAGATTTTCAAGGGTCTCAAGCAATCACTACAGAAGCCCGTAAAAGAATCGAATACATTAATGCACTCATTGTATATTTAGAAACAAAACATGATTGGAATACTCTAGAGTATTAGTATTGCTTCAGTTTGAGAATTGCGATCACTTCATTTTCACCTGTCTAAACTTTAGACAGGTGGTTTTTTGTAAGCCCTTAATTTTACTATGTTATTCTTTGGCACAAGACTTGTAGTAGTACAAGTAACCAAGGGGTACAACCTATGAAATATTTAATTGTAACTTTACTACTTATCTTTACTCAAGTAAGTGCATTCGGCGCGTCTGACACTGTAGCGGATCAAGATGTTATAAACCCAAATATTAAAGTAACTTTCTTTGATTTTGATGATGAGGGTGCTGAAACGGCAACCAATCTTGACGAAGATAGTGATCAGTATAGAGAAGCCATTCAAGATGCTTTAGATCGATCACTAGATGAGCAAAGCGACTTAATTAATGAATATTACAACTAAGATTAAAGACATTATTTATAATGTCGGAATTTTTATATCTATTTTGCAGTGTATCTCAATATCTGAATAAGCTATTGTAGTACTAAATAGAATTGTCTTTACTATCCAAAAGCACCTTTAACTAAGCTCAGTAGTCATTGAAAAAACAATGCGCTTCCCTTATAAAAACCCTGGGGTTTTTATAAGGGGGATTGTTATCAATTATTTAGGTTTTATACTTGAGTAAAGTCCTGGGGACGGAACATTGGGACCGGAGTTTTAGGTGTTTCCCAACAAACTGAATTCATTGGTGACAAACCAGGAGAAATGGAAAACTTAAAGTATTTAAACCTAGGACCCGTAAAAGTTGCTAAACTTTATACAGCTGAAGGAAACTCTCATACAGCGGCAACTTATTGTGTGCAGTATGTCGACTTTAATATTTTCTGTTGGGGTTTAGATTTAAATGGAATTAGTGGAAAAGGCTACTATGATTACACTAAGGGGAGAGAGCCAACTAAAGATTTAGACTTATTAAGCCCAATAAACTTTGGAAAAACAGACTTAACTCAATCACAATTTTTAATGCTAGAAGAAAATGCCTGTCTTCATTTAAAATCTGGGAACATTAAGTGCTGGGGTGATAATGAAAATTTACTGTCTAACAACAGACCAGAACGACTGTCTCTGGGGAGTGAAAAGTTTGATATAGAAGAACTCAATTTTATAAAATTTGAATAAGGGCACAGCTTAAAAAATTGAGACTATCTGAGAAAACTAAATCTTAATTAATCTTGTTACATAAACATATTTTGTTAACTTCATTTGGTCTTATATCTAGTTAACTAATGCCAAAGCCTTTTCTAATTGTTTTTATATTCTAAGGTTTTATGTTTAGAGGATAGGAGTATTCAATATGAAATTTACAGCTTTAGGGTTTTTATTAATAATTTTTAGTTTAGGTTGCAATGAAACCGATTCAGCTGGTCAATCTAGCTTGATCATAAATTCAAATGGCTTGATTATATCAAATGCAAATGATGCCCTTGGTTCAATTGGAACCATGTCGTCTAAGTCTAAACTACAAATTGACCATACGGATTCATCAAATTTTTGCAATGACAATGGAGAGCCAAAAGTATTTGGCGGAGCAGATCTAACGACTTCTAATGACGCTTTTGCTTCAGCATCAGGTTATTGTTTAACTGTTCATAATTCTTATTCGCCCGACACTATTAGAGGGGCCATGTATATCGCTGGTGGTGTAACTTGTGAAATTGCTAAGAACGGTTTATTTGACGATATTCCAGTTGATGGATCCAAGAGTGACACTATTACAATAGAAATAAGTACAGACTGTTTTGGGACACCTACAGAAGTTGCTAACCTTATTGCAGACGCAGGTCAGTCTAGTTTTCCTGGCGTAACGGCTTCCGTTGAAGACGTTTCATCCTCGACGGCATATCAGTACAAAATTAGCTATGTAGCGCCATTTGGAACTTCTTCTTTATATATTTCAAATGAGAATGGAGTTATAGCGGCCTTAATGACAGCTGATGCCTGGGCCTTTAAAATGGATACAAATTCAGGAGTCATTCTTTTTGAAGGAATAGACGATGATAACGATCGTTGGAACAGACTAAGGGTCGAGGGCAACATTAGTGCTGCAGGCGATGAGTTTACTAGTGTAACATCTATAGAAGGTTTTCAGTCTACTACAAATGGGCTGATCTCATATAGTGGAGATCTAGGCGGAATCATCGGAGACTTCTACCCAGGATCAGGGACAGGTAATAATACATCTAACTGTCATATTCCTTATGGACCTAGTGATTGCACAGGCTTTAGTACGCCTATAAATACGTCAGATACGGCTCAAAACAATCTTCAGGGAGCTTTGTCTTCATCAAACACTAAGCTTGGTAATTATATCAATGGAATCATTAACTTTAGTTCTGTTAATGCAGGTGATACTGATATTACACCAGCTGTGCAGTAATAAATATCTATTTAAAGTAGTCGGCTCAAGCATAATTTTTAAGTTGCTGGCTACTGGTTTTTTTTTGTCTTCCTGGCTAATCTTCAAATTCTAAAAACTTAAGATTTTCCATGTCTCCTGGGTGTGATCCGTAATTAAA
>CALGNA010000167.1 GCA_937958795.1 uncultured Bdellovibrionales bacterium
CATTATTTGTTTTAAAGCTGCTACTGCCTGATTTGGAGAGTTCTCGAGCTTGTTGAAGTGCAGAATCAAACCCATCTTTATCTATTGTAAGTTGATTTTCTTTTGCTACAACTTCGGTTAAATCAAGTGGAAACCCATAGGTGTCATAAAGTTTAAAACAGATGTCACCTGGGACAATTTTAGAGTTTTCTTTTTCAAGTTGAAGTTTAACTTCGTGAAAGATTTTAAGACCGCCATCTAGTGTTTCAAGAAACCTTTCTTCTTCTTTAAGTATAGATGAAAGGATGTTGTCTTTTTGCGTTGTTAAAACAGGATAGTCTTTAGTCATAGTTGAAATGACTTGTTCAGATACTGAAGTAAGAAGTCCTTCTTGGTGAGATAGATTCTGAGCATAACGAATAGCTCTTCTCATAATTCGTCTTAGAACATAGCCTCTGCCCTCAGAAGATGGCTTAACTCCGTCTGACATTAAAAAAGTTGTAGTACGGGCATGGTCGGCTAAAACTCTAAAGGCGACACCCTTTTCAGAAGGGTCATATTTAACTTTTGTTTTTTCTTCTATAAAATTTAAATAAGGAGTAAAAATATCTGTGTCGTAATTTGAGTTTTTATTTTGAAGAACAGTTGCCATCCGTTCAAGACCCATTCCGGTATCAATACTGGGCTTGGGAAGTGAGGACCTTTGCCCTTCTTCATTTTCAAAATATTGCATGAAAACCAGATTCCAGATTTCTAAAAAGCGATCTCCTTCACCGCCTACGTAATCTAATTTAGGGTCGTTGCCCGCAGCAGGCCCTAAATCGTAATAGATCTCTGAAGAAGGACCACAGGGTCCTACTTTTCCCATTCTCCAAAAGTTATCTTCGTCACCCAGTCGGTGAAGATGGTCTTTTTTAAAACCTTTTTGACCTAGCCAAATTTTTCCACTTTCTTCATCTGAGTGATGAATGGAGATGTGGAGCTTTTCTAAGCCGAGTTGCAAGACTTGTGTGACGTATTCCCAGGCATAAGCAATGGCCTGTTCTTTAAAGTAGTTCCCTATAGAGAAGTTGCCCATCATTTCAAAAAAAGTATGGTGACGAGCGGTGTAGCCAACTTGGTCTAAATCATTATGCTTACCACCAGCACGTACACATTTTTGTACACTTATCAGTCGCGGGTGCGGAGCGGCTTCTTCGCCTAAAAAGAAGGACTTAAATTGATTCATGCCTGCATTTGTAAAAAGCAGAGTAGGGTCATTAAGAGGGACTAATGAGCTTGATTCTGTGTAAAGATGATCTTTAGCTTGAAAAAAATCTAGAAAGGATTTTCTAATGTCTGCACTTTTCATGAAGTTCCTTTATGAAGTACTGAGGGCGGAATAAATAGCAGAAGAAGTAAAACCACGTTGTTTCAAGAATTTTGCTGCCTTTTCTCTGTTTTCAAAATTAAGGCTGCCAAATTTTTTTTCAACTGCCAATATGGCAAAGTGAGATTCTTTTTCAGAATCAAGCTCAGGGCTTGGGAGTCCTTTTGCTAGGGCTGCATTGGTAATATACAAATGCCCCTTGCCTCTTTCGTAGAGTCGCCTTTCTAGATCTTCAATGAGTACATCAGGTGGTTTAATCCACCCATGCTTGTGAGCAATAGCAATGGCTTCTCGGATTTCGGCTTCTTCGAATTTATTTTTTTGAGTCAGTTTTTGGAAAAGCTCAAATTCAGAGTGATCCCTAATGCCCAGTATGCGGGTAAGGGAGTCATAAGCTGTTTGGGGCTTTCTTTTTGGTCGATGTGATGAGTTTTCAGTAGCGCTCATAAGCTTTTAGTAGCATTTTAAAAACCAATTGTCCTTTGATTTTTTTAAAAGGGCCGTTTTTAAAATGTATTTTTATGGTTTTGAGGAAGGACGCTGGTTAAGATGACAACATTAGATTTAGGTACTCAGAAAGTATTAGAAGATATTAAGAGGGGCTTATTAAAGGCTCAGCACAAGGTGGTGGTTGCTGAGAGTTGCACATCTGGAATGATAGGCAGCCTTTTGGGTGCATTGCCAGGATCTTCAGGTTTTTTTTTAGGTGGCATTATTTGCTATCACCCGGATTTAAAGGAGAGTTTTTTAGGTGTTTCTAAGAAGCTTATTCTAGAAAAAGGGGAAGTGAGTGAAGAGGTAGCTCTGGCTTTGAGCCTGGGAGCTTTACTCAAAACAGGCGCCCAGTGGGCCGTTTCGGCGACCGGTTACGCGGGGCCGCAGAGTGGAGCAAGTTCTGGTACACAAAATGGAACTGTGTATGCTGGTATAGTTGGCCCTTCTATTAAAGAAGTCGTTCATTTTAAAGTAGAGGCTTCAAATGATCAAAGCGGTAGGCTTTATCGACAGGAGCAGTTTGCTAAAAAAATCATTACGAGTTTAAGGGATCAAATCATCAAAACTTATATTTAAGGGAGAAATGGATGCAATCCAAAAATGAAAATAAATCAAAGGCTTTAGATCTGGCTTTATCTTCTATTGAAAAGCAGTTTGGTAAAGGGTCCATCATGAAGATGGGAGATGGCGCCACCTTACATGGGGACATTGAGGTCGTAAGCACAGGCGCTTTAAGTCTTGATGTTGGCTTGGGTATTGGCGGCCTGCCACGTGGGCGTATTGTGGAGATTTATGGGCCTGAGTCTTCTGGTAAAACAACTTTGGCTTTATCTACAATTGCACAAGCTCAAAAAACAGGAGCGACTGTAGCTTTTGTTGATGCAGAGCATGCTTTGGACTTAGCATATGCAGAAAAATTAGGAGTCATCCCTGAGGACCTTTTAGTTTCCCAGCCAGATACAGGAGAGCAAGCTTTAGAAATCACAGAAACTCTTGTGCGTTCAGGTGCTGTTGATGTTTTGGTTGTTGATTCCGTTGCTGCTTTAACTCCAAGAGCAGAGATTGAAGGTGATATGGGAGATAGCCATATGGGTTTACAAGCCCGTTTGATGTCTCAGGCTTTAAGAAAATTAACAGCTGTTATCAACCGTTCAAATACTCTTGTTATCTTCATTAACCAAATCAGAATGAAGATTGGTGTTATGTTCGGTAATCCAGAAACTACAACGGGTGGAAACGCACTTAAGTTTTACTCTTCTGTAAGGTTAGACGTCAGAAGAATTGGAGCTATTAAAAATGGTGATGAAATTGTCGGAAACAGAACAGCTGTAAAGGTTGTTAAAAACAAATTAGCACCTCCATTTGTAAGAGTTGAATTTGATCTTATGTATGGTCTTGGGATTTCTTTTGAAGGAGACATCATTGATTTAGGTGTTAAAAAAGAGATCGTTGATAAGTCTGGAGCTTGGTATAGCTATAAAGGTGAAAGATTGGGTCAGGGTCGTGAAAACTCAAAAGCATTCTTAATGGAAAACACTGAGATTAGAGATGAAATTCACCAAAAGATTTTAAAAGCTTATGGTATAGTTCCAGATGATGAGGCACCGGCCTTAGATGCTTCTGCACAAGAAAACCTAAAAGATATGGTTGAAGAAAAAAAGGCTACAGCAGATAAAGTTGTTGAAAAAAAGAAGCCTACTAAAAAAGCAGTGAACTGATTTTATAAAATAAATTTTTTATTTTTTGAAAACCTTAGTAATTTTTTACTAAGGTTTTTTAGTTTAATGTACGATAATCTGAACAAATTGCCTTTTCTTGTTAGCAAAGTCGCTAAGGGTATTAGGGTGTTTTGCTAATATTTTATTTGTTATTTGCTAAGGCCTATGGTGAATTTATCAGCATGAAGAAGCCAAGGATACTTGAATATACAAATGCGACGACTTACCTGAATTCTTATTCTGAATATAAAAAAACAGAGAAGTTGCAATGGAGTAAAGGCGCTTGGGCAAAGCACTTAGGCTTAAAGGGAACAGCTTCTTTGACCATGGTTTTAAATGGTGACCGAAAGCCTGGTTCTGAGATGGTTGAAAAATTTGTTCATTATTTTAAATTTAATAAAAAAGAAGCTCAGTTTTTTAAATATTTAGTTGAATATGATAAGTTAAAGGAGAATGACCCTAAAACTTACTTGATTAAAAAAGAACTTCAAAAGCTTTCTTCTCAAAAAAAATATAGATTCATTCATGATGAAGAGTTTTCTTATGTCTCTTCATGAGACCATATGGTAATTCGGAGAGCTGTAGAGCTTAAGGGTTTTAAGTGGGATTATAAATTCATTAAAAAAAGATTGGTTTTTTCAATAACAAAAACACGTTTAACTAAAATTGTTTCAAATTTATTAAATTTAAAGCTTTTAGGTCAAAAGGGACAAAAGCTTTTTGTTTCAAAAGGCCAAGTTGAAATTGAGAGTGATTTGGCGAGTGAAGCTGCGAAGAATTTTCATATTTCTTCGTTAAATATGGCAAAGAAAAGTTTAGAGATTTTAAAATCATCAGAGAGAGAGTTTCAGAGTCTTATTTTGAATTTTAGTTCAGAAGACTTGCCTGATGCAAAAGAAGAAATTCGAAACTTTATTAAAGAGTTTAATGAGAAGTTTGGTAAAAACCAAGGTGATCAAGTCAGTCAGTTAAATGTAAATTTTTTTCCTTATTATAGGGATTTCAAAAAGGGGGAGTAGATGAGGGTTGTGAATAAGTTTGGGAATGTATTTCTAGTTATAGTTTTAGTGGTTCTATGTGGTGTGGGGTGTTCTGACATGGAAGATGAAATTGAAAAAAAATCAATAGAATCAAATAACGGCAAAAGTACCAAAGAGGGATCATCAACAGGCGATATCATTGGGAACCCAGGAAGTGCTATTGCATTAGAGTTTCTACGTGCAGGGCACGAAGCCTTAAAGTTTGTTAAAGAAAACCATGCTGAAATTCCCTTTGATGTTATGAAAATGGAAGTCTTGTTATCTAAGGTGAAAATCACAGTAACAGATGAAGTTTTGAAAGATAAAGATGGCAAGCTAGTAG